>JBNJHQ010000010.1:0-27171 GCA_051748705.1 Bacteroidota bacterium
TTTTCATACGTTTAAAAATTTTTATTTTACTATAAATGAAGAAAATAAAAATTTTCTTCACTCTGTAAGCGCTTCGCTCTCCCATTAACTTCTTTAATCATTTCCTTTTGTGAAATTTTGATTAAAAAAGTTAATGTTCGTTTCATAAACTATAATACTTTCAATCTGTTAATAGAATAAAATATACTGGTGGCGAATTTAATCAATTTGATTAAACTTTTATATTTTTAAACGCTAAAGCGGATGATAAGGAAAAGCATCATATTAATTATTCTTGTACTGGCAGGAAGCGGACTGAGAGCCCAGTATTATGATACCGGGCAGGAGCCCGCATCTTTCAGCTGGGAAAAGCTCGAATCGCACCATTTCACCTTTATCTACCCCGAAACATACAGCGACTGGATAGACAGGGTGGTTTACAGCTTTGAAAGGGCATATGACCTGCTCAAGGGTTCATACAAGGAACCTATATTGAATAATATACCGGTAATAATTCATAACCACACGGTCCAGTCAAACGGCTACGTGGTATGGGCACCCAAAAGGATAGAGCTCTATCCACTGCCGGGGCAGGATAATATACCCATGGACCACATTGAGCAGCTGGCACTGCATGAGCTGATGCATGTGCTGCAGATGCACAGTTTCAAAAGGGGTATATCAAAAACCCTTACCTGGGTTTTTGGTGAGCAGTACACCGGGGCCCTGGGGATATATACGCCTTACTGGTTCCTCGAAGGGGAAGCCGTAATGGCGGAAAGCGCATGGTCATACTCGGGCAGGGGCCGCTATCCCTTTTTTGAAAAGAGGCTGAAAGCCGTGTTGCTCGATAAAGACAATATTTACAGTTATGACAAGTTGCTGTTTGGCTCCTACAGGGATTATACACCCGACCATTACCAGTTTGGTTACCAGATGAGTGCATGGGCAAGGATAAACCTGGAGGAGAATGTGTGGCAGAGAGCAATGGATTATACCGCGCTGAAACCCTATACCCTCAATCCCTTCAATATTGCCCTGAAAAAATATACTGCTCACAGCAAGGAAGATATATATTATGAAACAATGGTCTCCCTCAGGAACAGGTGGAAAGAGGAAGAAGGGAAATATGAGAGACTGGAATACCGCTACCTGAACCCCGGGAAGGGCAATGATTACATAAACTACTATTCCCCGGTGGCGGCCGGTAAAGACAGCATCATTGCAGTAAAAACATCCCTTCACGATGTTCCCCGCTTTGTCCTTGTCGATACGTCCAGCGGTGCGGAAAAGAGGCTTCACACACCCGGTAACATATGGCCTTATAAAATTAATTATGCAAAGGGTATCATTGTATGGGCTGAAACATTCAACGACCCCAGGTGGGCAAACCGCGAATATTCAGTAATCAAAAGACTGGATATAAGAAGCGGTGTGTCAGAGACCCTGACAAAAAGAAGCAGGCTGTTCGGCCCTGATATATCACCTGACGGGCAATATATTGTTGCTGCTGAAAGTACGGTTGACCATAAAAACAGCATTGTAATACTGGATGCCGTAAGGGGAGAGATAGTCAGCAGGCATGCAAGCCCGGGAAACAGGTTCATATCCTATCCCACATGGTCTGATGACATGAAGGAGATTGTCTTTGTCTCCTCAAATGAGAAGGGGGAAGGTATAATATCGCTGGATACCCGGACAGGAGCATGGCTTACTTACCTTGACGAGGGGAGGGATGACCTGCAATCGGTCAGGAAGAAAGGCTCTGAGATATTTTTTACCTCTTCTGCCTCAGGGACAGACAATGCTTTCATGATGGACGAGGGTGGCTATATCAGCCGTATAACTTCATCACGCTTCGGGATATCCGACATTTCTCTCTCAGGTGATGATATTATTTTCTCCGATTATACAGCCGGTGGTAATAGTATAGCTATTGCGGGAACCGGTCAACGCTACGGTGATCTTTCAGGGGAAAGCACCATTAGTGACCGGCCCATAAATAAGCTGGACAGGGATGAAAAGCTTGTGTGGGATGAAGGGTATACACTTCCATCAAACTATAAAAAAGAGAAGTACAGCAAGGCAGGCAATCTTTTCCGTTTCCACAGCTGGATGCCATTTTACAGCGACATTAATAATATCTCTTTCAGCGATATACCTGTAAGGCCGGGAGCCATGGTAATGACACAGAATAACCTCAGTTCACTTATCAGCACCATCGGCTATGAATACAGGGACAGGGAGCATCTCCTCCATTCCGTCATAAGCTGGAAAGGCTGGTATCCGGCCGTCGATTTCAGTATGACCTATGGCGGGCACCCGGTTATCTACAATGGTGGTGACTCAAGTATATATCCTTCCGAGGTATATAATCGTTTTTCAAGCCGCACAACGGTATATATCCCTCTCCGCTTCAGCCACGGCAGGTTCAGGCAGACATTATGGCCCTCTGTTGACATCAATTATCAGAACAATTATATTATTAATGAAGATAAGGATATGTTTGATTACGGTCAGACACTTATCACTTCCCGCCTTTACTTTTCGAACCTGCACAGGATGTCGTACAGGGATATATGGCCCAGGTACGGGCAGGTAATTGATCTTAATTACAGCAGCTCGCTGTTCGACAGGGATCTTTACGGACCTGTTTACACCCTGAGGACAGCCTTTTATTTCCCGGGCATATTCAGGAATCACGGACTCAAGTTCAGTTACCAGGCTGAAATGAAGGAATTCAGGCGGCTTATAATACAGAACAGGATTGCCCTGCCGAGGGGGTATAAGCATGTAATTGCTGAAAAACTGAACAGCTTCAGCCTTGATTATGCTTTCCCTGTACTTTACCCTGATTTTCATTTTGCCGGCTTAATATATGTCAACCGCATAAGGAATACTGCCTTCGTCGATTATGCCATCAGCAATGACATCTATGACAGGGAGCAGGGGGGCATAATTGAAGGAAGGGATTATCTCTCTTCAGCAGGTGTTGAACTGCTGGCCGATTTTTATCTTTTCAGGATACCCGTTAAATTATCCGGAGGCATACAGGCGGCCTACCTGCCATATGAAAAATCCTTCCACTTTGGTCTTTTACTTAATATGGATGTTTTTGGTTTTGTTTTGAGCGACAGGCGGTCTTATTGAATTGACGGAGCGGTAGCTCTTATCAGCTCCCATGCCTTTTTAATATTCTCCAGCCTGACATTTGTCTGCCCGATAACCATCCTGAGTGAATAGCTCCCGTTTATCCTGGTATGAGTAAGGTAAATCTCACCGCTGTCATTAAGCTTATGGTTAAGCTTCTCATTTATCTCATTGAGTGATTTTTCATCTTTTCCCCCGGGTTTATACCTGAAGCAAAGTGTATTCAGTCCGGGTGGTGCTGTCATTTCAAATTCCCCGTGCTCCCTTATCCTTTCGGCCAGCCATGAGGCATATGACAGGTGGTCTCTTATCCTTTCCCTCAACCCTTCGAGTCCGAAGGATCTTATGACGAACCATAGTTTAAGTGCCCTGAAGCGCCTTCCCAGCGGTATGCCCCAGTCGCGGTAATCATTGACCTCACCCCTGGTCCTTGTTTTGAGATACTCCGGCAGTATTTCGAAAGTCTTTATAAGCCCGTCTGCATCCCTTACGAAATAGGCTGAACAATCAAAGTTGGTGAACATCCACTTATGCGGGTTAAAGACAAAGCTGTCTATATACTCTTTCCCTTCTATCATCCAGCTGTATTCAGGCAGCAGCAGGGCGGTCCCGGCCATTGCAGCATCGACATGCAGCCATATATTATGCTTTTTGCACATTTCACCGATCTCCTTAAGAGGGTCTATGGCCATTGTTCCGGTAGTTCCGATTGTAGCTACCGCGCAGCAGGGCATGTATCCTTCTTCAATGTCTTTACTTATGGCTTCAGCCAGCCGGGCGGGATCCATTGACAGGTCGTCCCTCACCCCCACCTTCACCAGGTTCTTCACGCCGAAGCCGGCTATTTTTACGGCTTTCTCAATTGATGAATGTGTCTGTGCTGAAGCATATACACGGTATACAGGTTCACCGCTCAATCCATTCTCGTTTGTCCTGAAAGCACTGATCCTTTCCCTTGCCGCAATGAAAGATGCCAGGGTAGAGGTTGAGGCTGTATCCTGTATCACCCCTTCGAAATGAGCCGGCAGGCCAATGATATCCCTGAGCCAGTTCATCACTCTTTCTTCCAGTTCGGCGGCGGCGGGTGATGTTTCCCATATCATGCACTGGGCCCCCAGTGCTGCAGTAAGCATCTCGGCCAGTATTGAAGGGGCTGAGTTGTTAGCGGGGAAATAGGCAAAAAAATCCGGGCTCTGCCAGTGGCTGATCCCGGGCATTATTATTTCCCTGAAATCCCTGAATATTTCTTCAAATTCCTCTCCTTCCAGGGGTGGCATGTCGGGCAGGGCAGAATATATCTCACCGGGTCTGACCTGTGACTTAACGGGGTAGTCCTCTATCTCATCAAGATAGTCACCTATCCAGTCGACCAGTTCATGTGCCCGCTTCCTGAATTCATCGTTTGTCATGTCAGCTTACACTTTCAGCCAGGAGGATGATCTTGTTCTTATGTACCTCCACCACTCCTCCTTCAATTTCAAATTCAGAATCAATACCGTTCATATCAGTCAGGGTGATCTTTCCCCGGACAAGAGTCGACACTATGGAAGCATGATCTTTGAGTACCTGGAAGGAACCTTTCTTACCCGGCACTTTCATCGAACGTATATCTCCTTCATATACTTTCTGTTCCGGTGTAATAATTTCTATTCTCATGCCTGGTCCTTTAAAGATTCAGAAAGGATTTTTTCTCCTTTTTCAATTGCTTCCTCTATGGTACCCACAAGCATGAAAGAAGCTTCGGGGTATTTATCCACTTCCCCGTCGATAATCATATTAAAGCCCTTGATGGTATCTTCTATTGTAACCAGTTTGCCGGGTATACCCGTAAACTGTTCTGCCACATGGAAGGGTTGGGAAAGGAAGCGCTGCACTCTTCGTGCTCTGCGTACGATCATCTGGTCTTCCTCTGACAGTTCATCCATCCCCAGAATGGCAATTATATCCTGAAGTTCATTATACCTCTGCAATATTTCAATCACTCTCTGGGCACAGTTATAATGCTCATCCCCAACGATATCGGCCTGCAGTATCCTGGATGATGAATCCAGGGGGTCCACTGCCGGGTATATACCCAGCTCCGCTATTTTCCGGCTGAGCACTGTGGTAGCATCCAGGTGGCTGAAGGTGGTGGCAGGGGCCGGGTCAGTAAGGTCGTCGGCAGGCACGTAGACTGCCTGCACCGATGTTATTGATCCATGGCTGGTGGAAGTGATACGTTCCTGCATGATTCCCATCTCCGTGGCCAGTGTGGGCTGGTAGCCGACTGCCGAGGGCATTCTGCCGAGGAGGGCACTCACTTCAGAGCCTGCCTGGGTAAAACGGAATACATTATCCATAAAGAAGAGTATATCCCTGCCTTCCCCTTTTCCATCGCCATCGCGGAAATGCTCGGCCACGGAAAGACCTGAAAGGGCTACTCTTGCACGTGCTCCCGGGGGTTCATTCATCTGCCCGAACACGAGTGCCAGCTTTGATTTTTTCAGTGCATCGTAATCGACTTTTGAAAGGTCCCATCCTCCTTCTTCCATGTTCTTGAGGAATTCATCACCATAGTCAATAACCCTTGCTTCAAGCATTTCCCTGAGGAGGTCATTCCCTTCACGGGTCCTTTCTCCCACACCCGCAAAGACGGACAGTCCCTCGTATGATTTTGCGATATTATTAATAAGCTCGAGTATTACCACTGTCTTGCCAACGCCGGCACCGCCGAAGAGTCCTATCTTACCACCTTTTGAATAGGGTTCGATCAGGTCGATCACCTTAATGCCTGTATAGAGAACTTCCTTTTCGGTCGACAGGTTTTCAAACAAGGGAGGCTTGCGGTGTATGGGATAACCCTTTTCTTTTGTCAGTTCCGACATACCGTCTATGGCTTCGCCCGTAACATTCATCAGGCGCCCCTTGATCTGCTCACCAATGGGCATGATTATAGGCTTGCCTGTTGCCACTACTTCCATACCCCTCCTGAGGCCATCGGTTGAATCCATGGCGATGGTGCGAACGGTGTTCTCGCCTATGTCCTGCTGGCACTCGATGACAAGCACCGAACCGTCATCTCTCTTTATTTCGAGAGCATCATAAATATTAGGTAATTCCGATCCTTCCCTGTCAAAAGTCACGTCAACAACAGGACCTATGACCTGGCTTATTACGCCTATGTTTTTAGACATGTGATAAGTGTTTTGAAGTGAATTACAAATTTAACAAATTTATCAAATACAGGAAGCCGGGAGCCTCATTATTATGGCACATTTTAGAGATCCGGTATAAGCCGGCTTGCAATTTTAATTTTTTACTTTAAATTTGATTTCAAAAAAAACCAAAACCAACCCAAAGATGAAGAAAACTTTACTATGCCTTATTATTATCCTGTCGGGCTCAACACTTGTATACGGACAGCTGACAAAAGTCGGCGGAGCATTATCATATAATACAGGATATTATTATAATCTTGAAAGCCATCCTGATAAACCAAAAGATCATAAAACGGGAAACCCCGTTATTTCGTTTACTGGTATCTACGAGATATCCCTTCCACTGCATCTCAAGCCATCGATAAATGTTTTTATGCCCAATATTACCAAAACAGAATTTGAAAAGAGGGTGATCTCTGCCTATTCCATAGACCTGGATGCACATTATGTTTTTAATGCTCTTGACAGGTTTGAGTTTTACGGACTGGGCGGACTCAACATCCTCTTTGTGAGGATGAAGACTGTGTATGATTTTGAAGAATTTTCCGAAACATTCACCGGCAGCAACACGGCCCTCGGCCTTAACCTGGGTGCCGGTTCATACATTAAGATAAAGGAGGAATTTGATCTTTTCGTGGAATTAAAGGCCATAATCGGAAAGCAGATACAGGGTGTGCTCACCGCGGGTATACTTTTGAATGTTGACTGGATGAAGAAGAACGAGGAAAGTACGCTCTAGTTTAACTTGAACGTTTCAGGAGGCCGGCGGCCAGTTTCATCAATTCTTCCTTGCGGTCCTTTTCCACCTTCACCTCATCAAGTGAGGCATAGGCAAGCTCTGTATACTGAGCTGCCAGGTCTTCAACGGCTTTCCTGATATTAAGATCATCAAATATTGACTTTACTTTTGCAATTTTTTCTTCCGGGTCGAACACTTCCATTTTCAACTGTTCATTAAGTGTTTTAAGCTGTTGCCCGGATGCCAGCTCGAGGGCTTTGATCAGCAGTATGGTCTTCTTGTTTGCCACTATGTCGGTACCTGTTTTTTTTCCGAATATTTCAGGATCGCCATAGGTATCCAGCAGGTCGTCCTGTATCTGGAAGGCCAGTCCCAGGTTCCTGCCAAAGTCATACATCTTTTCTGCCTGGTCAGCATCTGCCATACCTATTATGGCACCTGTCTTGAGTGATGCCGCTATCATTACAGCCGTCTTCAATTCGATCATTCGCAGGTAATCGCTGTGTGAGACGAAGGTATTTCTTTCAAAGTCTATATCCATCTGCTGGCCTATGCACACTTCTATAGCCGCGGTGTTATATATTTTCATAACCTGCATCAGCACATCCCGTGGAGCCGCCATAATGCATTCATTGGCAATAAAAGCCATCACGTCACCCGACAGTATTGCCTGGTTCACATCCCACTTCCTGTGCACTGTTGGTGATCCCCTCCGCATCTCAGACCTGTCCATAATATCGTCATGTACCAGTGTAAAATTATGCAGGATCTCCATCCCCAGTGCGGGCAAAATGGCCTTTTCTATTTTATTGTCAAAAAGGTTACAGGACATAAGCACCATCACGGGCCGTATTCGTTTGCCCCCCATTGACATCAGGTACTTAACGGGTTCAAACAAGCTGTCTGATTCATAATCGTAAGACATATTATGCACAGCCTTGTTCACTATCTCTCTCAGTTCTTCGTATGTATACATAATTTTTAGGGGGTCAGGTGATTGGCACTTATCTGCCCCTGAGGGCTTCAGCTCCGTTAACCACTTCGAGTATCTGGTTGGTGATACTTGCCTGGCGTGCCTTATTATATTCAAGATTAAGATCCCTTATCAGTCCTGTCGCATTATCGGTGGCCATATGCATTGCTGTCATCCTTGCTCCATGTTCGGCAACATAGGAGTCAAGAATAGTGCGGTAAAACTGTATCCTGAGTGTTTTCGGGATCAGTTCACTTATTATTTCCTCCCTGCCTGGTTCAAAGATATAATCACCCGGAGGAGCTTCTCCTGTTTCTTCTTCTGTTTCAAGCGGGAGGAAGGTCTCATAGCTGAGGTCCTGCACAGCAGCATTTTTGAACCTGTTATAAACGAACTCGACCCTGTCGAATTTACCTTCCAGGAAATCATCAATAATCTGTCCGGCCAGGTCAGAGCAGTTCTGGAAAGTAAGATCATCAAACAGTTCGCTCTTATCCTGGTATATCTGGAATTCTCTTTTACGGAAGAAATCGTATGCTTTTTTACCTATGGTCATAATCCACAGGTCGCGGTCTTTATGCTGCCCGCTGTACTTTCCTTCCACAAGGCTCATGGTTTCCTTTATCACGTTGGCATTGAATGATCCGCAGAGGCCCCTGTTTGAAGTAACCACTATGAGCAGTACTTTTCCATTATCTGCAGTGCGGCTGTAGATATTTTCCTCACCCGGTTCCTCTATAGCCTGGCTTATGCTGATGAGCAGTTCATGCAGTTTGGCTGCATAGGGCCTGAGCTTCACAATTTTGTCCTGTGCCTTGCGCAGGCGTGCTGCGGCAACCATCTTCATGGCTGAAGTGATCTGCCTGGTTGACCTAACAGAACTTATCCTTCTTCTTATTTCCTTAAGGCTGGCCATAAATTATTTCTTACCGGCTTGAGGTTCTTTTTCCTTAAATTTTTTACTGATATCAGCGGCCACTTTTTCAAGTACGGCAGTTATTTCGTCATTAATAATTCCGTCACCAAGTTTATCGATTATATCCTGATGTTGCAGTTCAAGGAACTCAAGGTATTCCTTTTCAAACTGTTTAACCCTGTCTACCGGGACATTTTTCAACAGCCCCTTTGTACCACAATAGATAATAGCAACCTGGTTTCCCACTTTCATGGGGGAATATTGTTTCTGTTTGAGGATTTCCACATTTTTCATCCCCTTATCGATCATTGCCTGTGTTGATGCGTCAAGATCGGACCCGAATTTGGCAAAGGCCTCCATTTCCCTGAACTGTGCCTGGTCGACTTTCAGTGTGCCGGCTATTTTTTTCATTGATTTTATCTGGGCATTACCTCCGACACGCGACACTGATATTCCCACGTTAATGGCCGGCCTCACACCTGCATTAAACAGGTCTCCTTCCAGGAATATCTGTCCGTCGGTAATGGAGATCACATTGGTAGGGATGTATGCCGACACGTCACCTGCCTGTGTTTCGATAATCGGCAGGGCAGTAAGTGATCCGCCACCTTTGATCATTCCCTCCAGTGATTCAGGGATATCGTTCATCTTGAGTGCCACCTCATCCGATTCAATAATCTTGGCCGCCCTTTCAAGCAATCTTGAGTGCAGGTAGAAGACATCACCGGGATAGGCTTCGCGTCCCGGTGGCCGGCGCAGCAGCAATGACACCTCGCGGTACGACACAGCCTGTTTTGACAGGTCATCATAGATAATCAGTGCATCCCTGCCTGTATCCCTGAAAAATTCACCTATGGCAGCCCCGGCAAAGGGTGCGTAGAACTGTGATGCTGCCGGATCGGCAGCGGTAGCTGTGATAATGACGGTATAATCCATTGCCCCGTGCTCCTCGAGCACGGAGGCTATATTCGCAACTGTTGAGCCTTTCTGGCCAATAGACACGTATATACAGTAAACGGGTTCACCCTTGTCATAGTTCCTCTTCTGGTTAATTATTGTATCTATGGCAATGGCTGTCTTGCCGGTTTGCCTGTCACCAATGATAAGCTCCCTCTGCCCGCGCCCGATAGGTATCATTGCATCAACAGCCTTGAGTCCTGTTTGCAGCGGCTGTTTAACCGGCTGGCGGAAGATCACACCAGGTGCTTTCCTCTCGAAGGGCATCTCATACAATTTTCCTTCGATAGGACCTTTACCGTCTATTGGCTGGCCCGTGGGTGTTATAACCCTTCCGAGGAGACCTTCGCCTGTCATGATTGAAGCAATACGCCTGGTTCTTTTGGCTATGTCACCCTCGGTAATACCTTCAGACGAACCCAGGAGAACCGCCCCCACATTATCTTCCTCAAGGTTCAAGACGATTGCCTTCACCCCGTTCTCAAACTCAATGAGCTCATTGGCCTGGACATTGGAAAGCCCGTACAACCTGGCAATGCCATCACCAACTTCCAGTACGGTACCCACCTCGTCAAGATCGGCCCCCGTCTGTATGCCTTCGAGCTGTTGCTTAAGTATTTTTGATATCTCTGCTGGTTTTATACTCGCCATAATTTTATCATATAATATTTTTGCGCTTTTGAAAAACGCTGTTTTCTATTCCTTAATCAGTTGTTTACGTATTTTTCTCAGTTGTGATTTCAGGCTTGCATCAACATAGAGGTCTTCGACCTTAAGTATATATCCTCCGGCCAGATCCTCATCAACAAGCTCTTTCAGGTCGGCTTTAGTATCGAGGTCTCTTTCTATGATACCTATCACTGTTTCCCTGTTGTCCTTGTTTATGGCTACAGCAGTTCTGAGGGTTGCCTTTGTTATCCCTTCGTGTCTGTCGGCCAGATCAATATAGCATCTTGCAATACCCGGAAGGAATCCTTCCCTGTTATTATTAACGGTGAGGGTCACCAGGCTATAGCTCAGATCACCCATTTTATCCCTGAAGATAGCTGTCATAATCTGCCTTTTCTTTGAGTCGGGGATTATGGGACTTTCGATAAGCTCCCTGAAATCTTCCATACCTGAGAGCTCAAGGACCAGCAGCATATCCTCCCTTACTTCGCTTAACAGTCCCTGTTCCTTTGCTGCAAGGAAAAGTGCTTTTGCATATCTCACCGCTATTTTACTTTCATTCATCAGCTAAAGCTCTAATTTTCTTTCAGGTCCATATCATCGAGCAATTTTTCAATAAGTTTATTTTGCTCCTTGCTTCCCCTGAGTTGCTCACCAAGAATTTTCTCAGCAATATCAACCGACAGGCTGGCAATCTGGTTTCGTATATCATTAATGGCCATCACTTTTTCTCTTTCTATGCCTGTACGTGCTTTCTCGATAATTTTATCTGCTTCCGTTTTTGCCTGTTTCTTTGCTTCGGCAATCATCTTATCCCTGGCATCGCGTGCCTCATGGAGAAGTTCGTCCCTTTCACTCCTTGCTTCTTCCATTATTGCCTCATTATCAGCTTTCAGTCGTTCCATTTCCCTGCGTGCGTCTTCGGCTGATTCGAGCGATCCCTTAATACTTTCTTCCCTGGCCTTAAGGGCCTGCAATATAGGTTTCCATGCAAATGTTCTCAGCAGAACCAGGAGCAGGAAGAAGATCAGGGTTGTCCATATAATGGTACCCAGTTCGGGTGTTGTAAGATTACTTGCTAGTATCATGCTTATACTGTTTTTCTGATAAAAAGGCGGTGCTGTGACCAAGCGTCACAGTCCGCCATTAATCTTAATCTGCAATAAGAGCCACAACCACTGCAAAAAGGGCTACCCCTTCTATAAGTGCTGCAGAAATAATCATAGCCATCTGTATCTTCGATGCGGCTTCCGGCTGGCGTGCTATCGCTTCCATTGCCTGTCCGCCTATACGCCCGATACCCAATCCGGCCCCGATTACTGCAATTGCTGCTCCTACTGCTGCTAAAGTACCTGTCATAATTTCTAATTTTAGTTTGACAATATTTGGTTTTAATGTTCTTCCTGTATTGCCAGCCCGATAAACAGAGCTGATAACAGTGTAAATATATATGCCTGCAAAAATGCCACCAGCAGTTCAATAAGTTCCATAAACAGGACCATCACTATTGAAACAGGGGCAATGAGCACTGATTTAAAAATAAATATCAGGCTTACAAGGCTCAGCACAATGATATGCCCGGCTGTTATATTGGCAAAGAGACGGACCATCAGTGCAAAGGGCTTGGCGATAACACCTATCAGTTCAACCAGTGGCATCAGTGGTATTGGCACCTTCAGCCACCAGGGCACACCGGGTGTATTGAATATATGCTTCCAGTATTCCTTGCTACCGTTAACATTAATGATGATCATTGTAAAGGCAGCAAGCGTGAAGGTTACGGCTATGTTGCCGGTCACGTTTGCCCCGCCGGGGAAAAAAGGAATCAGCCCCATCATGTTATTCAACAGTATAAAGAAGAATACCGTCAGCAGGTAAGGCATATACTTTTCGTACTTATGCTCACCCAGATTCGGAATGGCAATATCATCCCTGACAAAGAGAACTATGGGTTCGAGGAAGCCCTGTATTCCCCTGGGTTCGCTTATCCCCGTTTTGCGGTATGACCTGGCAAGTGAAACAAAAAGCCAGAGAAGCAGTAATGACACCACCAGCATGGCCGTCACATTCTTTGTTATTGACAGATCAAAGGGTAAGGATTCAAGGTTCATATTTCCCTCTTCATCCAGTTCCACGATCTTTCCTTCAAGCTCTCCCTCTTCCATTATTTTAAAACCCCTGTAGTGGTGGCCGTGAGCAAGATGGCGCGATGAAAAAACATTGAGTCCCTTCGTTTTGCTGTAGACAATAACCGGAAGGTAGATACTTACGTGATGACCGTCGGGTTTGGTGAAAAGATGCCATTCGTGTGAATCGGCTATATGATCGAAAACAAAGTCCCTGGCATTAAAATCCTCCTCAATGATTTCTTTCTCTTCAAGAAGGCTCTCCTTCCGGGTAGCAGCTTCGTGCCCCGGATTATCCCTTCCCGGAGCCGGCAGGGCCGCAGCAAAAGCAGTAAAACTGAACAGAAGCCAATATAACAGAAAAAAATTCTTTAATTTCAAGCGATACTCTATTTTAAAGATTTAATTTTCAAGGATTTAATTATTACCCTTAGAAGAAATATTGTGAACGCTAAATATAATAAAAAGAATAACAAGATATAAAACAGAGAGCTATATTTAAGAGCAACAAAGTATATAAGTGCCAGTATCATTGAAAGAAAAAACTTGATCCCGACGGCCCCCATGGTATATAATGCCTGGTTTTCGGTTTTTTTCCGGCTGCCGGTAAAATAAACTGCCAGCGCAATTCCTGTTATAAGGAGGAAAGCCAAAGCTGTGAGAAAAAGATCTTTCAGGCTCAGGGGAAGGTCGAAGAGGAGTATGCTGGCGGCCAGTATTGCTATTAGAGCCAGTGTATACAGCACAAGATAAGTGAATGTTTGCAGGGCGCTTTTCATCAGCCTATTTTTTCCCGATAAAATCTTTCAGGGAGGTATATAATGCGGCAAATACGCCAAGGAGAGACAATATAGCTGTGAAAATTGGTTTTTCGCCACCTCTGCGTTCATCCAGTTTGACTCCAACAAAGGCCATTATACCTATAATGAAAATCATCTGAAAAACCATGCCTGTATAACGGGCATAGTTAGTCAGGTTATTGTCACCATCGTCATTATTCTCCGGTGTCTTCTTTTTTTGCGATTGGCTTTTTTGGGATGATTGCCTGTCCTTCCTTCTCATTATCGTCAGTCATATTACAGTTGCCGGTAAACCTGGCCCCTGGTTCTATCGATAATTTTTCGGTTATGATATCACCGTTTATTTGTGATGAGTTTTTAAGGGTCAATAACTGGCTTACATTAATCTTACCGTCCACCTCACCGTGAACTTCCGAGTTCTTACATACCACTTCACCCTTCACCTTGCCGGTACTTCCAATTACCACCTTTCCTTTCGTTGTAAGGTTACCAATCAACATGCCATCGATCCTGATATCGCCATCCGATTTTACATCACCCGTTATTTCGGTGCCGTTGCTGATAAGGTTAATATTGGAATTTTCGGTTTCGTTAAGCTTTGCCATGACTAGGATAATTATATTTTAGAGATAACTCTCAAATTTAGGAACTTATTGTGTGCAATTTCAGTATTTAACTATTTTTTACTGTCGTAGGCCCATTTAAGGTAAACAGATCCCCATGTGAATCCACCTCCGAAGGCAGCCAGTATAATATTATCGCCCCTGTTCATTTTCTCTTCGTATTCCCAGAGGCACAATGGTATGGTAGCGGCTGTTGTATTGCCGAACTTCTCTATATTGATCATTATCTGGGAGACATCCAGTCCCATTCTCCTGCCTGTTGCATCAATAATCCTGAGATTGGCCTGGTGGGGAACCAGCCATGCTATATCTTTGGCTTTGAGATTATTCCTTTTCATCACCTCGACCGCTACATCCGCCATATTCGACACCGCAAACTTAAATACTGTCTGTCCTTCCTGAAACACATAATGTTCCTTCGCATCAACTGTTTCGTGGCTGGGTGGGTTCTCAGATCCCCCGGCTTTCATATGTAGATATGGCTGACCTGAGCCATCGGTATGGAAGAGGTGGTCTATAATACCAATATCCTCTGTTGTGGGTTCAAGGAGTACTGCCCCGGCGGCATCGCCAAAGAGGGGGCATGTGGTCCTGTCGCTATAGTCAGTGATAGAGGACATCTTATCAGCACCCACGAGTATGACTTTCTTGTAACGCCCTGATTTGACATATTCGGCAGCTGTCTGTAAGGCAAAGAGAAACCCCGAGCAGGCTGCATTAATATCAAAACTGAATGCATTCTTTATCCCGCATTTCTCGGATATGATATTCGCCGTTGCCGGGAAGATCATATCGGGTGTAACTGTTGCGCAAATAAGAAGATCAACTTCACCGGGGGCTGTTCCTGTTTTTTCCAGCAGTCCTTTTACCGCGTTGGCTCCCATGACCGATGATCCCTGTTTTTCTCCTTTGAGGATTCTCCTTTCCCTGATACCTACCCTTTGCATTATCCATTCATCAGAGGTGTCAACCATTGTTGCCAGCTCGTCATTTGTCAGCCTGTACTCGGGGAACCATGCATGTACCCCTGTTATTGCAGCTTTAATTGTATCCATATTAAATTTCTTCAGCTATTTTTTTTGCCAGGTCAGCATTTATCACATCCCTGGTTTGCAAAATCATATTCATAACAGCCCTGCGCCGGGAAATACCATGACCAATTACCACGTTGGCATTTATTCCCACCACAGGCGTTCCACCGAAATTTTCAAAATTCAGTCGTTCAAAAAATTCATCTTTAAGCTTCCTCTCCTTATAGATTGAATAGAAAGCCTCTCCCTGTTTAATTATTATATTACCCACGAAGCCATCACATACAACCACGTCCGACATCTTACCGGTAAACAGCACATTTGCTTCGACATTACCGATAAAATTCACTGCCGGATTATCTTTCAGAAGCTCATAGGCGCCTTTTACCGCCGCCGATCCTTTTGTTTCCTCCTCACCTATGTTCAAAAGACCCACTGAAGGATCATTGATCCCGAGCACATATTTTGCATAGAGGCTGCCCAGTTTTGCATACTGCAGGAGCACATCAGGCTTGCAGTCAGGGTTAAGTCCCACATCCAGGAGCACCGATTTGCCTCCTGATGATGTTGGTATAGCCAGTACCAGTGCAGGACGGAACACACCCGGTATAACATTCACGGTATAGCTTGCTCCGATAAGCATGGCTCCCGTGTTACCGGCACTGGCAAACCCATCTATAAGGCCATTCTTCAGCAGCCTGTAGCCAACGGCTATACTCGAATCATCCTTCTGGGAAAATGCTTTGGCAGGATGCTCCCCCATCTCAATTATTTCGCTTGAAGGCACCAGTTCGAATTGATCCAGGTCAACCTGCTCCTTCCCTGCCTTGTCCCTTATGGCCTTTTCATCACCGATAAGAACAATCTTTTCACCGGGAAGCAAAGATCCGGAAGCATCAAATGCACCTTCAAGGATTGCCCCCGGTGCATAGTCACCACCCATTACATCGAGCCCTATCTTCATACCTCAGCTATGTATTAGGCAGATATTTCCTTCTCCACAGCCAGCTTGCCCCGGTAATGTCCGCATTCGGGACATACCCTGTGATACTTTACGGCTGCCCCGCAGTTGGAGCATGTTGACAGCGTTGGAACAGTAGCCTTATAATGAGTTCTGCGTTTATCCCTTCTTGTCTTTGACGTTTTTCTTTTAGGATGTGCCATCTCTTCTTTAATTCTGATTATTAATATTTTTTAACTTCGCAAATTCTTCCACATATGGTCCGTTCTTGCTCTTACTTTCCTTAACCATGTGCTGGTTAAGCTTCTCAAGCATTTCCGGGTTACAGGTGCTCCTGCCATTTTCATCATCGGGATGCACTTTTTTCAGTGGCAAACCCAGGTGGGCAAATTCATAAATAAGCTGATCAAGTATAAATTCATTTTCGCCCCCTGGCATAATAAGCATATCATCATCCACTTCTTCCCACTGATCCCCGAACTTAACCAGTATAGAGTCATCAGTACTAACTTCCTGTGTATACAGTTCAAGACACCTGTCGCATGTCAGACTTACGGTGCCGCTGATCACTATCTTCATCTCAATATGTGAAGAATGCCTGAGCACGGTGACAGTGGCCGTAAGAGCTGCTTCATGGATCTCCGATTTTTCAAAAAAAGCAAACAGCTTGCTATCGATATTAAAATCAAACAGATGACTCCCCTCTTTCAGTCCCCTTAACGGTATGCTGTATAAACCCCTCATAATGATCTAAAATTGGTGTGCAAAAATATAAAAGCTTATCCAATTATTAAAGACATTATGTAAAAAAGTGGCAAAATAAGTCTCTTGCTGTCACTTACCGCTAAAAAACGGTCATTTACCGAATTAGTATAAGTCCCCCTTGTATTAATAATTATTTTTGATCTGTGAATTAATAAAGAAGGCATCATGAAAGAAAATAAACACAATCCCGGAACCAGAATCGGAATTTTCCTGATACTTGCAGGCTTATTGCTGGCGGCGATAATGTTTGACATACTTAACCTTGGCAGTGCCAGGGAATATTTTGTCTGGCCCGTGCTGGTAATTTTTGTTGGCATCCTTATCTTATTCAACAGTGATGCCGCAGCCGGTATAATTGTAATTGCCGTTGGGGGATACTTCTTCCTGCCAAGGATTGAATATGAATTACCTGTAATATATGAGAAGATATACTGGCCTGCAGCTATCATACTGGCCGGCCTGGCTCTTATAATATCGGGAATTGTCAGGCGATACCGTAAGAATTAAAATAATAACTGATTTAAAAATTTTAAAAATTAAACAACATGGAACCTCATTCTAATCTTGATAACAAGCCACACCACAGTTATTCAGCGACAAGCAAGGTGGCTATAGGACTGGTGCTGATAGTACTCGGCTTTATGCTGATAATAAGAAATACCGGAGTTATGCCCGGGTATTTTGAAGACATCATTTTCAGCTGGCAGATGTTGCTCATTGCAATAGGCTTTGTGATGTTGTTTGGAACGGGCAACAAAACACCCGGACTTATAGTAATGGCCGTCGGCGGGTTCTTTATACTGCCTGAAGTGCTGGATCTGCCTTTCCGGACCTACAGGCTGTTCTGGCCTGCTGTGTTTATTATAATCGGCATAGTCGTTCTAACGAATGCCAGGTGGTTTTCAAAAGAAAGATGGCATTCAGAATCAAGTTCATCGAGCGATCTCATTGACATGGTCAATATTTTTGGCGGAGGAGAAAGACGTTTTATGAGCCAGAATTTCCGGGGTGGAAAAATATCCTGTGTTTTTGGAGGGGGTGAGATAGACCTCACGAGAGCAAGGCTGGCCGAAGGAACCAGTGAGCTCGAAGTAGCCTGTGTCTTTGGCGGGGTTTCCCTTATTGTGCCGCCTGACTGGAATATTATTATTGATGTAACACCGGTGCTCGGTGGCTTTTCGGATTCGCGGAAATTTTCGGGTTCGGTAATAGATATGTCCAGGACACTGGTCATAAAAGGAGCCGTAGTTTTTGGAGGAGGTGAAATAAAAAGTTACTGATACTGATGATTCATCCCATTCTAAGCAGGCGAAACAGGCTGATCACATACTGGCTGATCTGGATCATTATTGGTCTGGGTCAGTCCCTGCTTATCAGCTACTCATCGGGCATAAGTTCAACGGCCGCATTCAGTGACGGCCTCTTTTCAGCCGTCATATTTGCCCTTGCAGCCATTGCCCTCTGGTATCCGGTAAACCATTTTAAGGCAGGAATTAATGATTTCACAATGCTGCTTGTTAACCACCTGCTTATGGTGGTAATCACGCTGGGCATCTGGATATTCCTTACACGTTTCGCGGTGCTGGCCCTGATCCAGGAAAAGGAAATTTATAAATCTTTCTGGGAAGATTCAATATATTACCGCCTGGGTGCGGGTGCATTTATTTATGTGGTTGTGATACTGGCATACTACCTGTTAATTAGTATGGACAATATCGCCAGAAAGGAAATGAGGCAGGCAAAGCTTGAGAATATGCTGAAGGAAACAGAGCTGATGATGCTTCGCTCCCAGATTAACCCCCATTTTCTTTTCAACAGCCTCAATTCAATAAGTTCACTTACCATTTCTGATCCCGCAAAAGCAAGGGAGATGGTAATTAAACTGTCTGATTTCATGAGATATGCCCTTTCCAGGAAGGAAGACCGGACGGTAAGCCTGGGGACCGAACTGGAAAACCTGAAGCTCTACCTTGACATTGAAAAAATACGTTTCGGGGAAAGGCTGGAATTCGAAGAAGACCTGAGTGAAGAAAGCCTGGATGTTAAAGTGCCGAATATGATACTCCAGCCACTGTATGAGAATGCCATCAAGCACGGTGTTTATGAGAGTACCGGGACAGTGAATGTTAAACTGAGTACACGTAAGCTGGATGCTGCCATCTCCATAAGCATCAGTAATGATTATGATCCTGAAACCATAGCACCGGGTGGTACCGGCACCGGACTGAATAATGTCAGGCGAAGGCTCGAACTTTACTACGGCAACAGGGCATGGCTCAAAACACTTAAAGAAGAAAATGTATTCATGGCTGAGATATATATACCTGAACAAAGCGATACCTGAACATGAATGAAAAAGATATAATCAGAGTACTGATCATTGAAGATGAAGAGCCGGCAAGGGCCCTGATCAGGCATTTCCTTGAAAAACACGATTCAATCAGTATTATTGGTGAATGTGCCGATGGCTTCTGCGGACTGAAAGCAATAAAAGAAATGAATCCCGATCTTATCTTCCTGGATATCCAGATGCCCAAGCTTACAGGCTTTGAATTGCTCGAAGTGCTGGAAGAAAAACCCGAAATAATATTTACCACCGCTTATGACGAATACGCAATAAAAGCTTTCGAGATGAATGCCGTGGACTACCTTCTCAAGCCCTTCCCACAGCAACGCTTTGATGATGCCCTTGAAAAGGCATTTGCCAGAATCCGAACCGGCATGAATCCAGGGGAGAATATACAAAATCTCACAGGCGGGCAGGTCGAAGGATCACCACCACTTAACAGGATTGTCATAAGGAAGGGCAATGCCATAAGTTTTATCCCGGTTAAGAATATACTCTACATGAAGGCCGAAGACGATTATGTTATGATTTACCACTCCGCCGGCAAAGCACTGAAGGATCAGACCATGAAATACTACGAGAGGAAACTCCCCTCTTCCGAATTCGTACGCATCCACAGGTCTTACCTCGTGTCGATTGAGCATATAAGCAGGATAGAACCGTACGGCAAAGAGACCTACCTTGCCATTACCAAAAATGGTGAAAAGCTACCTGTCAGCCGCTCAGGCTACAAAAAGATCAAGGAAAAAATCAGTTTCTGAGTTTAGTCTTTTAAGGCTGTTCTGCTGTGGCCAGTATGTTTACGGATCACCTTTTCAACCTGTTCTCCCGTGGCCAGTATGTTTACGGATCACCTTTTCAACCTGTTCTCCCGTGGCCAGGCGCCCGTCAGGCTCTTCAGGGCCTTATACTTTTTTACATGTATAAGCGGCACGGGGTCGTAGCCATGGGTGCCGCCGGGCCGGCAGCGGCCAATACGGTTGGCTGCCAGGCAAAAGCCCCTCAGCGGGCCATGCATCTTCAAAGCGTCAATGGCATACCTGGAACAGCTGGGTGTATGCCTGCAAGAAGGGCCTGTAAGGGGCGAAATGAACCACCTGTAGAGGTAGAGGGGAACCAGGAGGATGTATACAAATATTTTTTTCAGCCTTGACATATCGCTGCAAAGATACCTAATAAAGGAAATCACAATGCCACTTTGTCACTGAAAATACCGCTGAACCCTTATGGCAAAGAAATTGTTATATAAAGGAGAAGCGGCCGGCAGTGAATCCTCCTGCGGATGGAGAAATGGACAGGCGGGGCAGGCAGTCCCGGGCAGGAGCGAAACGAAAAAGTGGATAAAGGACCCGGCCCGGAAAATACAATTGTTTAACTGAAGAAAAAGAATAGTTGATATGGCAATATGGATAATTTTTATAGCTGTGATGATCCTCAGCTGGCTTGTAAGTAATCAGCTCAAGCGCAAATTCAGGAAATATTCAAAGGTGCCACTTGGCATTAATGGGCTTACGGGCAGGGATATTGTTGCTAAAATGCTGCGCGACAATGACATAGATGATGTCAGGATAGGCAGTGTACGGGGACAGTTAAGTGATCATTACGATCCTGCCAAAAAAACCATCAATCTCAGCAGCGAGGTGTACAATGGTTCAAACGTGGCTGCCGCAGCCGTAGCCGCCCATGAATGCGGACATGCACTTCAGCATGCCGATGCATATTCCTGGCTGGGACTGAGATCAAAGCTTGTGCCTGCCGTCAGCTTTGCTTCCAGGTGGGTGCACTGGGTATTGCTGGCAGGTATCATCCTTATGGAGAGCATGCCCCAGATACTGCTCGCGGGAATTATCCTCTTTTCACTGACAACACTATTCAGTGTGATAACGCTGCCTGTTGAGATAAATGCCAGCAAAAGGGCACTTGCATGGCTTTCAAACTCCGGTATTACAGTTTACGGAACGCATGAAAAAGCTGAGGATGCGCTTAAATGGGCTGCCTATACTTATGTAATAGCCGCCCTGGGATCAATAGCCGCATTACTCTATTATGTAATGATTTTCCTGGGTGCAGAAGACTGATGACCGGGACCGGCAAACAAGCATACTTTTTTTCAGAAACTGTACTTCACCCTGAGGAAACAGAGGTTCGTCCTTGTCCTTTCATTGTTCAGTTCAGCATTGAAGTGCTGCCATATAAATGAAAAATCAATGTTTTCAGCAAGTGAAATATCGGCCGAGGGACCGGCATAGAAGCCATGCAGGTCAGGATACCAGATAGCTGCAAAGCTCAGGTTGAAGAGCGGACTTACAGGATAACTTATGCTGCCGAACAGGGAGAATTCGGAAAATGCCAGGTCTTTGGCCGAGAGCTTACCGGAATAAAACTCATTGAAGGCCCCGAATGAATAGGGCTTATTGCAATACATAAGCTGCACCTGCATCATACCGGTGCCGGAGAAACCCCTGTCCAGACCAATGGTGAAAAGTCCTGTGCCTGTAGTATCGCTGAAATTCTCCTGCGGCTGAAACCAGCTTATCTCTCCCCTGAATGATGTGCTGCCAATGGCACCTGACCAACCGGTACCGAACACAATATCCTCACCTTCGGCGATCCCTGCCAGGAACTGTATGTCATAGGCCCATTTATTAAAGCGGTAAAGTCCTGCAAAAGTAATATCCTCCTCACTGTCCATTGCTGCCACAAGCTCAATGGTCGATGAATAATCAGGGTAGACCTGCAGCCTGATGGCGTCGCTGCCCGGCCTTTCCGGGTAATCCACATCGAAATAGGAATAGGCATTGAAAATATCATTGGGATTCCATACCAGTGCCTGTCCCCAGTTAATCCTCTGTCGCCCGGCCCTCACCTGCACCGGGCCAAGGCTCAGATCAGCCCATAAACGGTCGATCCTGGAATTCAGTATGAAGGAGCTCTCACTGCTTATATTTGCTGTAAGATCAAGCAGGCCATCATCTGCCGCCAGCCTGTCAGCATATGTCGGGTCCATGCTTACCATGTCACCCGTAAAAAACCTGTTTCTCACCTCCAGGGCAAAGCTGAACTTTGACCCGGCGTATAAGCTGAAGTTTAGCCTGTTATGAATGAGGTTATCCGTGATCCAGTCACCATCGGGATCTTCAAAAATAAAGGTCTGCATATTATTCAGGTAACCGCCCAGCTGGGCCTGGACAGTTTTTTCCTGGCCTTCCAGGTCAGCCAGGCAAAGAACAAAAAGAACCGGCATAAGAACTGCAATTTTCATCCCTGGTCGCGTTTTTCATCAGATACCACTTTACCGTCCTCCAGCGTAATAACCCTCCTTGCTTTCTTTACCACCCTGGCATCATGGGTTGAGAAAATAAAGGTGATATTCTCATCCCTGTTCAGTTTTTCCATAATATCAAGCAGCGTTTCGGTTGATTTTGTATCGAGGTTGGCGGTTGGTTCATCAGCCAGGACAAATCGTGGCTTTGATGCCAGTGCACGTGCTACGGCCACCCTCTGCTGCTGTCCTCCCGACAATCGTGATGGCCGGTCATCGATCCTGTCTTTCAGCCCTACCGCCTCGAGCAGTTCCATGGTCCTCGCATCTTTTTTCTTCCTGGGCCATTTCTGGAGGCTCATGATGAATTCCACGTTCTCTTTTGCAGTAAGAACGGGGATAAGGTTATAGGACTGGAAGACAAAACCAATATTTCTCATCCTGAAATCAATAAGGTCAGAGGACTTCAGGGTTGACAGGTCTGTGTCGTTTACCAGTATCCTGCCATCGGTTGGCTTATCCAGTCCTCCTATCATATTGAGCAGGGTGGTCTTGCCTGAGCCCGAAGGGCCAACGATGGCGGCGAATTCGCCCTCTTCAAAATCAAGGCTTACATCATTTACGGCATGCACCTCAACATGAGTGCTGTTATAAACCTTGTGTACATTAGTCAGTTCAAGTACTTTCATATCTGTAATATTAATATTTCATCATTATTCTGTTCTCAGTGCCTCGGCCGGGTCCAGTTTAAGGGCCTTTAGTGCCGGGTAGACCGAGGATAATACACCCGTAATAATTATCAGTATCGTTACGATAAAGAAAAAGTCTATCCCTATATCAGGATATATATGTGATGAAAAACCCATTGCCTCAAAGCCTTCCTGCATGGAGCCGAAATTTATACCCCTTACAGATGTGATCCTTATTATTATCCAGCTTATCAACATTCCCACCAGTCCCCCTGTCAGTGAAAGGAAAACTGACTCGGTCATTATCATCCGGAATACTTTCTTCCGGTTCATCCCTATGGCCGTGAGCATACCCAGCTCTTTGGTACGCTCAAGCACAACCATCAGCATGGTATTAACTATTCCGAATGCCAGTGCTGCAAGAATCAGGGCCATAAAAAAGCCGTACATTGCTTCCGCCATATCAGTCATCAGGGCCATATCAGGCTGTATTTCCTTCCAGCCCATAACCTCAAGGTCAGGATAATCAGTTCTTAGCTTCCTGATCACAGGCTTTGTATCATCCACATCCTTCAGCCTTATGATTATTTTATGAGCCGTATTTTCAGGAAGTTCAACAAGGTCCCTCAGGACATGGTCCCTTACAAAAACATTGGTCGATTCATACATGCTGTTGGGGATGTTATAGATGCCGCCAACCCTGAAAACACCACCCGTCTGGTGATTATTTATGTCGACAAAGGTAAGTATGAAGCGGGCTCTTTCCCTGAATGTACGGGACGTTTCGAGTATCAGTATTCCATATTCCTTCTCCTGGTCTTCGGTCAGAACAGATCTCATTGCCTTCTTGAAGCTCCTTTCATTCTCAAACCTCTTACCCGTGAATTCCTTAATACCGTCCAGAATTTCCTGCGGCAGACCGGCATCCTCTAACTCAGCGCTCACTTCGTCTGTGATCTCATACCTTATTATATTGAGGTTTTTTGCCAGGTCAAAGCCCACATAAGCCAGCTCCTCCCTGTCCGGATCACCAAAATAATCACCCGTGCCCGGCTCGAGCTCCTCGTGCAGACCGAACATCTGCTTTTCCTCGGAAGGATCCACCCCCAGGATATTCACCCCTGTACTTTTTCGTGCCGTGTTGGCCATGCCAACCACAAAGAGCCTGTCGCACACCGTCTCCACTTCTTCCATGGCCCTTATCCGGTCCATCTTCGAGCTAACATCTTTTATATTGCATACCAGGTCATTATTTGACCTGAAGTCCTTATGGCTTATCTGGATATGTGCAATCTCGTTTTCGAATATCTCATCAGCCCTCTGGTCAATGGCCCCGTTCATTACCCCTACAGCAAAAACACCCGCAAAAATCCCTATAGCAACCGATGCAATAACCACCATGCTCCTTATCCTGTTTCGCCATACGTTTTTCCATGCAGTTTTTGTAATCATGTTATTTATTTTTTATGCTTTGAGAGCGTTAACCTCTTTCATCTTACTGATCTTTATAAGCGGATAAATGACTGCCACCAGTACAATTACGGCCACCACAACAGACTGGGAAATAAAGTAGCTGTCAATCCACTGGAATTCCATAACCGGCTCAAATCCATACTCCTCCCATATTTTAGCCATGTTGGCAGAAAAATGTATGGGATGGTGGTAACCATAGATTATCGCCGGAATTGCCACGGCCACCCCTGACAGTATTCCAAGCATGCCTATATAAAGCATCTCGCAGACCATTACCCCGGCCAGTTTTGTTTTCTGCATACCTATGGCGACCAGCACACCAAACTCACGCCTTCTTTCTGCCGTCATCATCAGTACGGTGCCAAAAACACCGAAAGCAATGACAAGGTAAAGTATGCCAATCATTATCATGCCGCTCTTATCATCGGCTTCGAGCTGCTGTACGAGGGTTTCATTCATTTCCTTCCAGCCAAGTACGCGGTATGGGCTGTCCAGCTTTGAACCGAGTCGCTCCAGTGTGCCTTCAATGGCATCATCATCATTGTCTTCCAGGTGCACCACCATTGAGGTCAACATACCGGGTGCATAATAGAGGGTCTGGCAGACGTCAACCGGCAGGTATACAATTTTATTATCCAGGTCGGGATTCGGAATGTTCACTATTCCTGCAATAACATATTTCCCGGCCGCCGTATGCCCATGATAACCCTGGCCAAGCAATATTAGCGTATCTCCCCTT
This sequence comes from Bacteroidota bacterium, assembly GCA_051748705.1. GTDB lineage: Bacteria > Bacteroidota > Bacteroidia > Bacteroidales > VadinHA17 > UBA9300. The sequence continues at coordinate 25,397 of JBNJHQ010000010.1, forward strand.
GTCAGCCCCAGGTAACGGGACAGCCTGTCTCCTACAAGGGCCCTGTTCTCACCCAGGCTGAAATAGGAATTTTCAACGCCCGCATGCTTTTCCAGGAGGGGCATCAGGGCCTCTTCATCGTCTTTCTTTATTCCCAGGTCAATCTGCAACCTCCCATCCGATGAATATGAATTATCACGGAAAAGATCAAGATTCTTATCAAGGTATGAAGGTATATCCTCAGCTTTTATTGCTTCTATTGCCTCGTCTGTCAGCCTGTACCTGACAAGCCTGTCCTGCACATCCGAAAGGAGTTTTTCCCTCTCCGGGTCTATGCCCAGCACCATAACCCCCTTTGACCGTGACCCGCTTGAAGCAAGCGCAAAGGATTCGAAGCGTGGAATAATATCCTCCACATTCTTATCCTCCTTTATCCTTTCGCGCACTTCGGCCGTATTTTTAAAAACATTGTCAACTATCTTATTCTCCCAGAATTCTTCATCCTGTACCTGGATATAGCCTGAATAGGATTCAATTATATTCTTATACATTGAATCATAGGTTCCTAATTGTAGCGATCTCATTATCAATGCAAAGAACACTGCGAAGAAAACTGATGCTGCTGTTATCACTGTTCTTCGCCTGTTCCTCCAGAGGTTTCGCCAGGCCATTTTGTAGTTTTTCATATCTGCATTTTTTTACTTCTACCTGATTCTTTTCAGGTTCTGTTGTGAAAAGAAGCCATCTTCAACAGGGATATTAAATTCTATCTTTTCTATTTCCACAATAGTCTTATATCCCTCCTCATCTTCAGGTATTATTTCCAGTATGGTGGGTATCAGCCTGCCATCCATGGTTTCCAAATTTTTACCCAGCTCCGTTCTGACCAGGTAGCCATCTTCATCATAAAGTTCGGCTTTCATAAATAAATAATCATCCTTATCAATCCATCTTACCTGGTGCCCCCAGACTACCGGGGCATCTTCCCTGGCTGTCATTTTGATCCTGTAGCAAAGGCGTCCCTCAATCTCTTCTTCCCCTTCAATTTCATGAATATAATCATCCACCACTGATGATTCATTCAGGATATCCTCATTGGTATAATCTGATCCCATCCATCCCTGTGACATCATGGAGGGTGGAAGCTTTATCATCCTGCTGATTGTCGGGTTCCAGCTCCACATCTCCGAACCCCTTTTCAGGAAGCCCTGTCCCCTGTCCCTTGCGGGAGCTGTAATATAGGTCAGGGCATATTCAGATCCCTTTGTCCAGTTTTTGAATTGAAGTGTCCTCTCCCATTCCGGGCGCACAATGGTCATTTTCATTTCGCTGTAACTCGATTTTTCACCATTTATCTTCTCATTGGCCTTTTTCACTATTTCAGAGGCATCCTGGGCCGGGAGTAGCGAAAATGGATAAAACAGCAATAATAATGTAAACAGTTTCGTCTTCATCTTTAAATCATTAGGTGTATTTCTGGAGTATTATCTCCTTAATTTTCTTTATCTGTATTTCTGAAGTATATTTTCTTTAATTTTCTCTATCGGAAACAATTCCGAATTGGCAATATAATTTATGGCTATACCATCAAGCATGGCACCAAAAATCAGGGCCTCGGTATAGGGATCTTCATATTCACGTGCTTTAAAATAGGCGGCAAGCAGTTTGATATATTTATTTATATATTCTGCCAGCCTGTCTTTGACCAGCTTAATAACCGGCTCCTGGACGAAAAGGGTGAAATACAGTTTCCAGAAGGATGTATCATTCTGCAACATATCAAAAAACCTGTCCAT
>JBNJHQ010000011.1:0-25899 GCA_051748705.1 Bacteroidota bacterium
CGACAAAAATACCTTTTGTCCGGGAATTAATGACAATTGTTCAAAAAGCTTATTGCTTACCTGCACGTGAAAAAGATCACCTGCATCAACAAAAACTTCGTAACCGTTTTCTGCCCTGTTGAGTTCCGAGACTTCACCTTTAATACAATTGACACAGTTATTTTGTTTCTCGAGCGACAGCTTTATTGAATCGCTTTTTATTATAAGCAGCCCATTATCAGGATAATCTCCTTCAGGGATGATATATTTCAGCTTTTCTGATATGGCAACTTTCCTGCCACCCTCACCCGATATATCAACAGGGAAAAAGTTTCTTATCCCGGCAAAGCGTGCAACAAATTTATTCACCGGCTCCGAGAACACTTTATCGGGTGTCCCTGTCTGCAGTATTTTTCCGTTGTGTATAACTCCCACCCTGTGAGCCAGGCGTATAGCCTCGCCGTAATCATGGGTTACGTGCATTATTGTCATTCCCATGCCGTTAATTTTCCTGAGAAGCCTTCTCACATCATCTCTGAGGGTAGTGTCAATGGATGCCATTGGTTCGTCCAGCAGTATAATATCAGGTGATGTTACCAGTGTACGAGCCACTGCAACTCTCTGCTTTTCTCCTCCCGACAGATCATCAGTCTTTCGGTCAAGCAGATGACTGATGTTCACGTTGTCTGCCATTTTCCCAACCATAAACCGTATTTCCTTACGTGGCAGGTGCTTTATCCTGAGCGGGTAGGCAATATTCTCATAGACAGTAAGATGGGGGAAGATCGCAAAATCCTGGAAGACCATCCCTATTTTTCTGTTCTGTATCTTTTCCCCTGTTAACTCTTTGCCATTAAGAAAAATACTTCCGTTGTCAGGTGATCTCAATCCCGCAATAATTTCCAGCAATTGTGATTTGCCTGCTCCCGAGCGACCAAGTAAAACAAAATACTCTCCCTCCCTGATCATCAGGTTTATATTCCTCAGTTTAAAGCTGCCGTAGGATTTTGATATGTCTCTCAGTTCAAGCATCAATTATTATTCACCTTAACTTTAAGCAGGCTGTTATTGGCCCTGCCTGAAAAAATACGTATAAGTATAAAAATTACCAGGGCCACCAGTATAAAGAATACAGAAGCCGGCCTGGCATAAGACAAACCAAACTGGTTAAAGCGTTCATATATTAAAACGGGGGCGGTCATTGGATGGTAGGCAATGATTACAATTGCCCCGAATTCGCTCATCCCCCTGGCAAACATCATAATAAATCCTGAAGCTATATTCCTCCAGGTCAGGGGCAATGATACAGTAAAAAACATCCGCATCGGAGAAGCTCCCAGGTTCATGGCAGCTTTTTCCAGACGGACCGGTACAGCTGCAAAACCGTCCCTGGCTGCATTAATCAGGAATGAGAGGCTCACAAAAGCCATGGCCAGGGCGATGCCTATGGGATTACCCACCAGGTTAAGTCCTATCAAATCAGCTGCTTTACCCAGTAATCCGTCGCGTGATATAAAACCCAGCAGGGCTATGCCGGCAGCAGAGTGGGGAAGAACAACCGGCAGGTCGATAAGTCCCTGGACCACTCTTTTACCGGGGAAGTTATACCTTGCCATCACCCATGCCAGGGGTATTGCCATAAATGCAAATACCAGCGTAGCCATGAAAGCAACCGAGAGGGTGAGCCATACACTATCCTGCACCTCCTCATCCTTAACCGTCTGGAAAAATTCGGAAGGCGATGTATCTATCACCATCCCGACCAGTGGTGCCAGTATGAACAGGAGTACCAGTGATGAAAGCACCAGTATTATCCAGTGAAATGTGCTGCGTGTATCCATTTAATAACTGCTCTTTCGGCCTGCATGGTTATGAACAGGCTTGCATATCGACAAAAATAGAAATTTTACTTCAATTGGCGGAATTTTACCTGTTAAAGAATTGCATCAGCCTGCCAGGTATGTTTGTGGCCGGACCTTCAAGGTGCAGGTCCAGGGGTGTCTGGCCGTTCTTCCGGATTACAGACCTGCCCTCTTCCCCGAGAAAATAGTGCAGGAAATCGACCGCAGCCTCCCTGTTTGGTGCATCATTGAGCAGGGTAATGCCGTATATCATGCTGCTTCCTTGTATTTCAATGGTCTCACCCGGTCTGTCTCCTGTAATATCCACACTTACGGTATTATAAAGATCTTCAAAAGAAGGATCAGAAAGGTTTATCTCAGGAGGGAGACTTATATAATCGAGACCATGCTGTTCACAAACAGATTTATACTGGACGATATAATCAAGGGCCCTGGTTTCCATCAATGCAACCAGGTCAACCTCCTTTGGTCTTACCATATTCAGATCCTTAGTCACCAGGATTTCAGTCAGACCGTCCTGTTCATAGTAGTCTTCAGCCAGCTTAAACATCATTAAGCTACGATATCCGCATGGGTCGGCATTCGGATCAGACCTGCCGTATACCACATCTTTTCGGGCCAGTATATCATACCAGTTGTCAGCATTAATAAGGTCGACATATTTTGATTTTTCATGACAGGCAATAACCAGTTCATTAGTAGCGAACCATATATTCCAGTCGCTATAGCCCGGCATAAGAAATTTTTCGATCACCTTGTGGTCTGCTGAAGCCATAATATCACAGGGTTTGTTCAGCTCTGTTATCTTACGGGCACAGGCGACGCTTCCTGCTCCCTCGAGCTTAATATCAATACCGGGATTCGTTTTCATATATTCACCGGCTGCCTCTTTCAGGGGGACCGAGAGGCTTCCGGCATGGAAGATTATTATTTCAGTTTCATGGCTCCTGCCACATGATGCAAGGACTATGAAAGGGATTAGCAACAGTACTGCTAATTTTATGTAAATCTTTCTCATCATCCTTATTTATTGATACTCCAGAAAAATTTCCTGGTAACTTCTTTCATTGAGCTATTGAACTGATTTATGAGTTCATTATAGGCATTGACCAGTTCATTACCTTCCCCGGTAAGCTCGGTATGCCCGCCATCAGCTCCCCCCCGGTGTTTATCAACAAGAGGAAACCCAAGTTTCTCTTCCACTTCTTTCACTATCCCCCATGCTTTACGATAACTAATCTTCATTTCAGCTGCTGCCGCGGCCAGTGATCCTGTTTTCCTGACGGCATTAAGGAGTTCAAAACCTTCAGGGTTGAGAATTTTCTCATCATCCAGGGTTTCGAGATTGATCTGGTATTTAAGAAATACATTATAATATTTTGAACCTTTGGGACCTGCCATATTTCATATTTTTTCATTAATAATTCTTTACCAGCCAGGGCCCGGCACTTACACTGATGCTCTCGCAGGTTACCGGTGGAGATCCGTTCCATTGATATGGCGGCAGCTACCCGGAGATCCTGGCCCGGCACTTGCACCGAGACCCGCACCGGGGAACGGACTCCTCCGTTTTGTCCGGGTTAAGCAGTTTATTTATACAGGCATCTATAGGCTGTAGGCTCTTTGACCTTTACCTTAAAGCTGCTGTCTTTATCAACGATGAATGTCTCCCCCTCTTTATAATTTTTCCAGCCGGATTCCCGGGGCAGCATTACAGTAAGCATGCCGGAGACAACCTTCATATGCTCGATGCTTGAGGTATTGAATTCATATTCGCCGGGAGCCATAAGACCAACGGTAGCCGGCCCTTCTTCATTCTCATAGGCAATGGATTTCACCTTGCCGTCAAAATATTCATTTACTTTAAACATTATTTGAAAGTTTTTTCTGATTATATATATGTTAAACTGATATACAAATTTATGATTTTATAATATTTTAAAATATGTAAAAATAAGCCTATTTCAAAATACTTATGTAAGCAAGTTTTGCTCCCTTAAGATGCCTGTCGCCAAAGAAGTCGGCTCCGGGGTGTACTATGAAGCGGCCATCCTCACTATCCGGCTCATCAAGCAGCAACACCTCGGCCATATCAGTACGGTTAAGTATTTCAGACAGGGTAAATACCACCCTGTAAGCGTCCTTTGCTCCTATTGCAATCATTCCCTGTGCCAGGTCTTTTTCAGAGAAGCTGAACTTTTCCCTCAATACATCAGACAAAGGGACACCCGTATAGTTACGTACTCCCCGGAGGCCCATGTGTGTGCCAAAGAAGACTACATCATGACTGATCAGAAGGTCGCTGCTACCGCGTGACTCGTCAATGACAGTCACCCTGTCGCCCGGCCCCTTAATCTCGATTTCGGGGGAATAAAGGGGTCTGACTCCCTTGCTCCCGGGGAAGCTGGCGGGAAAAGAACGAATAATTATTTTTGATGGGCGGTCAATATTTCTGACCGTTACATAATCATTTGATGCAACCAGTCGTATTTTATCGGGCAGCGCCCATTCATCATCTGAAGCAATTGGAAAAACCGGCTGTACATGTGTGGCCAGTATTATATCATGATTGTCCTGTGTATAGAAAAGTTCTCCCCAGCTGAAAACGGCCTTATCTCCACGATCGTTTTCGACCACAACGAATACATCGGTATTCAGGCCAAATTCACCTTTGTTATATTTTGAAACCACATAGTCCTTCACGATATCTGAAAGTGAATAGCCGGTGTACTGGAATGCACCCCTGAACTCCGGGGTAGAGTTGTTCCCGGCAGGGAAAAACTCTTTTACAACCACCGAACGTTCCTGCAGTTTATCGACATAGGCCTGCCCCGGGTTAAGTATCTCGCCGCTGACATAGGGCATCTTGCCATCAAGTTTTACGGCTCTTTCGTTATCATAGAAATCATTATTATACCTGGCCCTTATAACCGGGTTGTCAAGGTAATTCTGAAGCTCACCTGGCTTAAGTGTTTCTCCCGAGATAACATCCGGGTCCTGTCCCATTGAGCATGCGAACAAGGCTGTAGCCATCAATAAAAGCGTGTATTTTTTCATAGCATCAGGTGTAAGGATGAAACAGGGAGCGAATATAAATTTTTTGCATAACGAAAACAAATACAAAAATCAGCCGGGGCCGGGAAGGCGCTTCTGCTGACTAAACTGGGCCGGGAAGGCGCTTCTGCTGACTAAACTGGGCCGGGAAGGTGCTTCTGTAGGGACATCAAAAAAAAGCTGTCTCATGAGGCAGCCTGTACAGAAAAAAGAAACCGTCCCAAATTTAGTTATGAGACGGCCTCTTCATTTATATTCTAAAAGCTGAATAGTCTACTGGTGATCCTTTACCACTTCTATTAATTCCGGCAGGTCCATACCGATCTTTTTAAGGAATTCAATTTTGGGAACACCTTTTTTGTTCCATCCCCTTCTTTTATAAACGGCATCTATCAGGTCTTCGTAGCGTTTTTCCCTGTATTTACGGGTAATGGCAATTTTCTCCTCAACTGATTTACCTTCGGGGTCGACACCTATCAGTTCCTTCATCTGCTTATCATATCTTTCGGCCCTTGATTCATATTCCTCAACGGTCACCGGTCCTGCTGCACGGTATGGCTGCCTGTCGTGTTCGCGCGTACCATAGCCTCTTCTGAGGTTAAAGATACGCTGGAAATTATAAACCCTTTCAGAGTCCTCTATCATGCGGTGCTTGTCAAATTCCCTGCCCGTAACAGCCTTATAGATTGTTACGTAATTATCAACATGTTCAGGTACTTTGGCAGGCTCATCCGTTTCGGCATTATTCTCGGGTTCAACATCGTTCCATGGGAGTTTGCACAGTCCCACAAGACCGAACCATGTACGGAACATGGGGAAATAATGGAGGGCTTCAGCCTTATCCTCGAATGTAGGTATCTGGTTATTGACCATATCCATAAAAATAAGCCATGCCTCATCGTGCTGGGGACCCTTGTTAGTCATTGCAAAACCTCCCTGCTGGGCAAGTGATTCCTTGGAGATATATTCAGAATATTCCAGTCCTTTGTTTTCCATTCCTATATCTTCGAGGAAATCGGTATCGCCCCAGCCCTTTTCCGCGAACAACTCTTTCATTTTCCTTACACCCATCCCTGCAATCCTGCCAAACCCTTCTCCACGGCTAAGCATATGCAGAAGTTCCATTGCTGAATCAGCATTACCGAAATTAAGCTTCAATCCACCTGTCCTTTCCTCGTTAAGGATACCATTCTCGTAGCATTCCATAATAAAAGCAAGGAGAGTGCCCCATGTAATGGTACATATTCCGTAGGTATCACAATAGAAATTGGCTTCCAGGATATAATCGGTGTTGAAAATACCGCAATTGGAGCCCAGGCCTCCTGCGTTCTCATATTCAGGTCCGTCAACAATTACTTTCTGTCCTTTATAGGGACCGGTACGTACAAGATAATCATCAGCACCTTTCGAGCATGACATATTACAACCTATCCAGCACCCGTCGGGTATACCCTGTGTAAATATTTTTTTCCATTCGTCGGAATGGATCTTAATGGCATCGGGATGGCTCCCGAATTTGTAGTTATTTGTAGGCAAAAGATCATGGTCATTCATAATTTCGATGAGATGGGCGGTACCCACTTCTCTCATTTGTGCCTGCTCATGATCGAGTTCACGCATTTCACGGTTAAAACGCTTTCCTCTCTCCATAATGGCCTGCAGGTCAACTACATTATTCAGGTTTCCTTTAACACCCGGCACCTTGCATACCAGTGCCTTAATCTTTTTATCACGGAAGACTGTTCCTATACCACCCCTTCCGGCCTGTTTCATTCTGACAGCTTTTCTTTTGGGATCGTAGAAACTGAAATTTAGCATCCCGATGAGAGAATTTTCAGCTGCACTTCCACTGGAGACAACGGCAACATTCTTCTTGTCCTTTTCATCATCGGCATACATCTCGGTAAGTTGCTCCGCCAGCACATGGCTGTCGAGAGCCTCCCCGGGGGCTTCAAAAATCTCTATTTTGTGATTGATGCCATCTATGTAAATAATAATGTCATTTTCTGCTTTGCCCTGCAATTCCAGTGCATCGTAACCGGCAAACTTAAGAAAGGGACCAAAAAAGCCACCCACGTTACTGTCCATTACAGAATCGGTCTGTGGCGATATGGAAACAACCAGGGATTTCCCCGTCCCGGAATACTGGGTTATACCACCGATAGGCCCGGAGGATATATTTATCTCATTATCAGGACTATCCCAGGGGGTGTGCGGATCGGTAGCATCCCACAGAAGTCTTAAACCATAACCTTTACCTCCTATGAATTTTTCTTTCATTTCGTTCGGGACGTCTTTTTCACTGATCTCTTTTGTACCCACATTTACATAAAGAATCTTATCGGTATACCCCTTATCCAGCGGAACCCAGTTGTAGGAAAATTCCTTAAGCAATTTGTGCTTTTCTTTAATTGCCTGTATATCCATTTGTTATCACTTATTGATTTATATTATTCATCTGACAATTTAACCACTCCAAGTTAAAGCTCAAATATAGGGCATAAAATGACATATATCAATATGTTAGAAAATGCATATCGGCACGTGAACCGACCTGAAAAATTTCCTGGTTTTGTTGGCACGGGAACCGGCCGGATGGGAACTATCCTGAAAAATTCCAGGGGTTTCTGGCAGCGGAAGCGGGCGGGCAGAGCCGAAGGAGCCGCAGGCGGACTCCCCTGCAAAACCTTTATAAGCGGAGAGGCAATTAACTGTAGCAGGCAGGTTTACAGTACAGCGGATCAAAGAAGGTAATATTTATCATTTACTTAAACTGATAAAAGGATTATTTTTGAAATAAATAAGATGTCATGGAAGAGCCGATAAAACATTTTTATTCATTATTGGGATTTGACCGCAGCATGATAAGCAAATGTGTTATAGGTGAAAAATATGTGGCCGTGATGAACAGTAATGGCAATACAGGCGTTTGTGCTACCCTCGGGACTCCAATGAATGACAGCCTGCTGTGGGGTGGTGAAGCTCAGCCTGATGACCCGGCTCACAGGATCATTTTGAATGCCTATTTTAACTCAATATGCAATTATGAGCGTGACTACAGTGACATAAGGGACATTTTTGACAGTATTGATTTCAACACAAGGCGCAGGGTGGTGATGGTAGGATATTTTGAAAGCCTGTACAGGAAATTACTGGATAATGATATCCCGTTGGAAGTATTTGATATCCACAAGGAAAGCCACGTACTGTCAGACCTTTCAAAAATGGAAAATTCACTCTCTGAAGCTGAAACAATCATCCTCAGTGGCACTACAATTTTCAACAATACTTTCAATGACATTACCGGGCTCACATCACCGGGCTGTGATATTTTTCTGCTTGGCCCATCCAATATCTTATCGGAGGAGATGTTCAGGTATCCCGGTATAAAGGTTGTTTTCGGTTCGGTATTTGCCCGGAATGACCACCGTGTCCTGGATTTAATTGGTGCCGGTCATGGAACAAGAAAATTTCTTCCTTTCCTGAAGAAAGTATATATTGTAAGTAATGAATTCAGGCATGAAATTCGATGAAGTTAAAAAGCATCTGGCCCGCTTCTGCATAGGTATAGCGGGGGCAGGCGGACTTGGATCGAACTGCGCTGTTGCCCTGGTGCGCAGCGGCATCGGGAGGCTGGTTATTGCTGACCATGACCTCGTGGAGGACAGCAACCTGAACAGGCAATATTTTTTTACCGACCAGGTAGGGATGAAGAAAACCGAAGCCCTCAGGGTGAATCTTAACAGGATTAATCCTGCAAGCAGGACAGAAATGCATGACACAAGGCTTAAGCCTGATAATATTCCTGTAATTTTCAGGGATTGCGACCTTATAATAGAGGCACTCGACAGCAGTGAAATGAAGGAGATGCTAGCCGAAACGGTGATGGAGACATGGCCTGACAGGACAATTATCCTGGGTTCGGGACTGGCCGGTTACGGCAAAAACAACGAAATCAGGGAGAGAGTATTTAGCAGCACAATCATAGTATGCGGCGACGGAAAGACAGAAACAGGTGATGACCTGCCCCCTATGGCACCCCGTATTGGCATAGTGGCCAATATGCAGGCAAATGCAGCTATAGAGATTTTAATGAAAAAGAGGAAAAATGAAGATAAGGCTTAATAACAGGACCGAAGAATTTGACAGGGATGAGATGACTGTAAGCGAGATGTTAAAAATAAAAAAGTTCACTTACAGGATGCGTATTGTGAAAATTAATGGAAAGCTTATCAAAAAGGACGAATATGACAGGGCTGTGATAAGGGATGGAGACGATGTACAGATGCTTTACCTCATGAGCGGAGGCTAAAATATATATCATTGTTTATTTTCCAAATTTGTTTTAGGTTTGTATTATGAATGAATTCTTTAGAAGCCTGTATAACAGGATACCACCTATATTCAGGAACAGGTATTTTCTCACTCTCCTGGCATTCCTGGTATGGATAATTATTTTTGACAATAATAATCTTATCCAGAGGTATCACTATATGAAAAACCTCAGGCAACTGGAGAAAGACAGGGATTATTACAAAGAAAGGATTGACGAAGACCGCAGAAAGCTTAATGAACTTAAAACCAGCAGTGATAACCTTGAGAAATTTGCCCGCGAACAATATTTCATGAAAAAAGATAACGAGGATATATATATAATTGTGAACGAAGAAGGAGAGAAGCTATCGGAAGATGATAAAGAATAGCTTATTTTTCTATTTCCCTGTATATTCTCAATAATTCCCTGGTATTTTCCTGTGTTAACCCGTAGTCGCTCTTTTGGGGGCCGTCAACTGGCAATCCGGGAGCGGTCTTCCCAGGCCCGCCGGCAGGCAAGCCGTAGTCGCTCTTTTGGGGGCCGTCAACTGGCAATCCGGGAGCGGTCTTCCCAGGCCCGCCGGCAGGCAAGCCGTGGCCGCTCTTTTGGAGTGCAATTTTTTCAAGCAGGAGGGCAGCTGCCCGGCTAACGGGAATTTTTTCAATGCAGGCTGCCGAATGCAGGAAATTCAGGTATTTCACCACCCTGAACATATTGAACCAGTTAAAGAAACGCTTTTCGAAAGATTCGGCTGAGGATGTATTACTTCTGATCTCGGATAACCTGTTCTTCCAGTCATTCATATCCAGAAAATCCCTCATGCTGGCATGCAGGCTCCCGTACAATTCCCCGTACTTTCCAACACCGGAATTATAAAAAAGCAATACTCTGTCAAACAGCTCTTTAAGGTAAATAAATCCTGCAATATCATAAGTAAGGTAATCGCCATGATCATTTGTTAATCTTGCCATTACCGGGCCTGTTCCGAAAGGCACCCTTTCAGATACCCGCGGCGAGGGATAGACTGTAGCTGTGTTAAGGCTGAAGTATCCGCCGGCGGGTATCAGTTTCTGGATGAAATAAAAATCTTCAGCACCCTGTTTCTTACTCATGCCACCAGACCTGGCATAGGCCTCAGCCTTAACGGCAAGGGCTGAACCAACAGTATGGAACACCCATGGGAAACCTGCAAATTTCAGTGCCTGTACATAATATCTGAGGTGCAATTCATATTGTGCTATTGCATCATAAATCTCAGGGGACATTTCTCCCTCAAGGGGGTGTTCGAAAAACAATGAACATGCTTTGCGTTTCTTTGGCAGGTATAGCTCATTATATAATTCCCTGAAATAATTTTCCGACACCAGGCAGTCTGCATCCAGCGATACAATAATACCTGACATGTTATCCAGGCATGAGAAACGTCTGAGGGCTTCATCCATACCGGTTTTTCTTGCCATTCCCACACCCCATCTTTCACCCTGCAAACCTGTATCATAGGAGAGCAGTTTAATGAAGCTTCCTTCATTTCTCCTTTTCCACTCTGCCAGTTCGGCACAGGTGCTGATATTTTGCCTCAGTGCCTGTTTATCTGCCCATTGCGGGGCATTCACAATAACTATCACCTCCACCCCGCATGGTGGTTGCAGGCATTCAAGAAGTGAATCGAGGGTAAAAATAATCCCGGGCTCATCAAAGGCCGGGATTACCACTATTATTCCGGTATTTCTTTCCGGTGTCTCTGCAAACAGTTTGTCAGTTAATGTTTTGTTTGCCAGATAATCGGATACAACATCCATTACTTATTGGCTGTATCTTTATTGTATTTAAAATTTACTCCTTTAAGAACAGTGTCGGTAATATCAAGTGCACTGTTGGCATACATTACGGGATTTCCAAAGCTTTTGGCCAGGATAAAGTCATAATTATGATCAGCTGAAAACTCCTCCAGGTAATCATAAATATAATTCAGTATTTTCCTGTTCATTACCTGTTCTTCCTCTATCAATTGACTTTCCAGCTGGTCTCTCAGGTTCAGCAGTTCCTGTTGTTGTTGAAGCAGCTCCTGCTCCATCTGGGCAGCTGTTGCTCTTGTAACCAGTCCTTTCCTTACTTTATCCTCATAATCACGAGCCCCTGTCTCATATTGCCTGCCCCTGGTATTCAGTTCCGATTCAGAACTCTGTTGTTTTGCCATGAGATCTTCTCTCAGGTCGAAATACATATCAAAATTAAGTATTATTGAGTCAATTTCGACATAGGCTATATTTCCAGACGGTGCCTGTTCTTCAGTTGCCTGGCCTTCAGTTACGACATCCCTGTCCGGCCGGGTAAGTTGCCAGAGCAGGAAAATAACTACTGCAAGGATTGATATTACTGAGAGGACTAAAGGTAACTTCTTCATCACTAAATGTTAATTGGTTAAACAAAACAGGCAACAAATATAAAGTAATTTAGTGAATTACGAAAAAGCAGGGTTTCTAAAATTCGGGGCATGGGACGGCATGGAACATCCTTCTACGGCTCCCCAGCGAGGATGTGATGAATTCATAAACAAGGGATATCTCGTGGGAACCCCCGGTTGATGCTATCAGGTTCGAGATAGTAAAGTCATAGCTGTATCCTATGTGCAGGCTTTGTGTCTTGATACCGATCAGCCCTATAATAGCGTCACCTGCCTGGGAAGTAACAAAAGGAATGCCCCTGTACCACAGCCCGAAAATAACAGGGTCCCTGTAGTAGTAGAGTCCGAGGTCTGACTGCCAGAAGCGATCCTGGTATTTAATATTGCCTGCCACAGAAATAACTTCCGAATACCTGTTAAGCAATCGGCCGCGTCTTGCTATCTGCATACCACCAAACACATTTACCTTGACCGGCACATGTGTTTCCCAGTCGCCATAGAATGACTGGCGCGGCTTCAGAAGGTGATCCAGGTTGAATCCTCCCCATATCCTGTCGTTATAAGCCAATGCGGAGAATGCAAAATCCACATCAGCCACTCCTTCAAAAGGAGGTGGATAAACCGACGGGGTTGTTCCCCTGGCTGTTATCATACTATTCCAGATCAGCTTGGTATAATTAAGTCCCAGATAAGTAAACTTGAAATTAATCCCCGGACGTATATGCCAGTCGCGATTCAGCTGGATATCATATGAATACAACAGCCCGATATTGGTTGTACTCAGGTCACCCGACCCGGCCACATCGTAGGTTGCCAGTACACCTATCCCTGACCTGAAGTTGGGCATGTTCCTGTCATAACTAAAGCTGTATGTATTAAAAACACCTGATACTGCAGGCCACTGGTTCCTGTAATTGATTGATACCCTGTTTTCTTCAACCGCACCGGCAAAGGATGGTGCAAGGTAGAGCGGATTGGCATAGAACTGGGAAAAGTGTGGATCCTGACCCTTCAGACCGAAAGAGGCCAAAAGACAGATAAGAAGAATAGTATATTTTATTCGTATTTGCAAGTCCGGTACTGTTTCGACTATCAATTACGAAATTAACGAAATGAAACGGATTTAGTTACGTTTTTTACCCTATTAATTATGCAGTAACTAACAAAATCATGAAACTTTTGAACAATAGTATAAAACAGATCACAGGCAAACTCGTGCATGTCGGTCAGCATAAAGTGGGTGGTGTATGGCAATCACCATTTAGGAAGCAGGGTCAGATCACCGCCTTTGACGAAAGGCTCGCCATTCTTGAATGTTCCCCTCGCTTTCCATATATATACCCCGGGTTCAGCTTTCTGGCCCTTGTAGTAACCATCCCATCCTACCTGTATATCATTTGACTCAAAAACGAGTATGCCTCTCCTGCTGTATACCCTGAGGTTATAAGATGTAACACCCGAGTACACTGGATGGAATACCTCTTCCTGCTGATCGCTCCTCGCGGAATAATAACCACCTGTTGGACCTCCCTCGTTTGGCACAAAGGCATTTGGGAATTTAATATAGCAGCTGTTATTCTCAAATGCATTGGTTATCACCATGCTGTCCACACACCCATATTCGGATATTGCTTTCAGTTTAACAGTGTACGACCCGGGCCTGTCGTAGAAATGGGCCGGTTCAAACTCATTGCTCACAGTACCATCGCCAAAATCCCACTCCCACTCACTTGCATTCTGGGAGAAGTTGTAAAAACGCACCTGCTCATCAGGCAACGAAGGATTGCCTTCACTTATTTCAAATCTTGCCTCCGGTTTAGGATAGACAGTTACTTTACCCCTTTCAGTAATTATTGACCCGTCATTCCCAAAAAGCACCAGTCGAACTTCATAGATACCTTCCTCGTCATATATCCAGACCGGGTTATCATCAGTACTTGTTCCTCCGTCATCAAATTCCCACAAACAGGAATCATAATTATGAGACATGTTCCTGAAATATATACTCAAGGGAGCGCAACCTTCGCTTAGCTCCGGGACAAATGTGGCCACGGGAGCCGGTTCCGCCTTTGTTTCAGTAACAAAGCTGTCGTTACTCGCCAGGTTGTTGATCTTATTACTCCCGGTCTTTTTCTCTTCCGTTTCTGCTTTTTCCTGCTCTTCGGCTACCACTACTTCTTCCTGCTTACCAAATGCCTGCCGGTCAGGATGCCCGGCCTCTTCATCCTTTACAGGTACTTCCTCTAACTCCATCTTTTGTTCACCGCTGCTTTCCTTTTCTATAATAATGTTCCTAATGGAATTCTGCAGTGTGTCATGTTTAATAACTATATCTGCGGAAGTATCTTCCCGGGGGCTGTCATTATCGTTTAACAGCACAGCCACTGTAATGGCCGCAGCTGCAATAAGGCCGGCGAGGTAATAAATATTGAAGCTGCCCGGGTTAAAGCGCAGGAATTCCCTCCGGCTGAGCTTCCCTGAGAAGTCATGCCAGAAAGATTCACGAACAGGGTATTCCCTCTCAGCGAGTTTGTCCCTGAACAATTCTTCAATATCCTTATATTCCCTGCCTTTTTTCAAAAATATTTCTATTTATAGTTCTCAAGCTTCCTTCGTAAATAAGCCCTGGCCCTCGAATACTGAGACTTGGACGTATTTACATCAATACTGAGCATCTCTGCTATTTCTTTATGTTTATATCCTTCAATTGCATACAGGTTAAAGATAATTTTATAGCCTGAAGGAAGCAGGTCAAGCACCTTCTGCAACTCTTCAGCTGTATATTCAGTGTCCGGGATACTTTCCCTGCCTGTCTCACCTGAATATACTTCTTCTATCTCAACATAATGTTTATGTTTAAGATTCCTGTGATAAGAGGTGATTGCCGTATTAATGACAATACGCCTCATCCAGCCTATAAAAGAACCCTCCCCGCTGTAATCCTTAATATTAAGATAAATCTTCAGCAGACTATCCTGCAGGATATCTTCAGCCTCGGGGATATCACTTGCATACCTGATGCACAAACCCATCAGCATTCCCGAATACTTATCAAAAAGCAGTTTCTGGGATAGCTTGTCCTGTTTCAGACATCCTTCAAGTATCTGCCGGTCATTCATCATTTACGGAGACCAGATTATAGACTTCTGATCATTAAAAATGGTTGCATAAATTTTACAAGCTAAAGAAAAATAATTGAAATCTAAAAATGTCATTAAATCTCTTCTTATTGATCAGGTGTATTATTTTAAACGAAAAATTTTCAATTTTATTTATAGAATAATACCTTCATAAGCACAAAGAGATTAAATTTGGCAAGTTTATTTAATATTTTCATCCTAAATAAATTATTCAACCATGTTTAACAGATTTATTGCCTCCATCATACCTTATTTCCCTAAGAAGTTCATATGGTTATTTTCCAAATCTTATGTATCGGGCGAGACTGTGGATGATGCCATAAGGGTATCCAGGGAGTTCAACTCGCAGGGCATAAAGGTCACCCTGGATGTCCTGGGTGAATTCATTAAAACCCTTGAAGAAGCCGAGGCCAGCAAGAATGAGTACCTTGAGCTTATAGAAAAGGCTGAAAAAGAGAATATTGACGGAAATTATTCCATCAAGCCCACAAGCTTCGGTCTTTTAATTGACAAAGATGTATGCTACGGCTATATAAGGGAAGTTGTGGTAAAAGCTGCTGAATACAACAATTTTATCAGGATTGACATGGAAGATTCACCCTGCACGGATCTTGAAATTGAGCTGTTCAGGAAATTAAAAAAGGAATTTCCACGCAATGTAGGTATCGTTTTCCAGTCTTACCTGAAAAGGACCCGTGATGACATCAGGGGACTGCTGGATCTCAATTCGGAGGAGACACCTCTTAATATCAGGCTGTGCAAAGGTATATATGTTGAGCCTGCAGAGATAGCATATAAGAAATACGAGGAGATAAATGAGAACTTCCTTAAGGATCTTGAAGTCATATTCCAGAATAAGGTATACGTTGGTATTGCCACACATGACAGGCCTCTTATAGAGGGTGCCTATGAACTTATCAGGAAATACAATGTTCCCGGGAACATGTATGAGTTCCAGATGCTCTATGGTGTTACACCGAAGCTCAGGCAGAGCATAGTTGATGAGGGTCATACGATGAGAATCTACGTGCCTTTCGGCAAGGACTGGTTTGGCTATTCCACGAGGCGCCTGAAGGAGAATCCCAAGATGGCCTCTCATATTATCAAGGCGATATTTTACAAAGGCTGAGGCAGAATACTCACTTACTGACAGTTTGCGGCCCCCTACTTCTTTTCCAGGTTCTTCCTGTATAAGTCCTTCATTTTTTCAATCTCTTTCTGCGATATCATCGGATGGGGCGGTTTTGAACGTTCGGGTGGTCCTTTTGCATAGTAGAGTATAGCTGCAGGTATTGTTAAAAAGTTCAGCCCGACCATCCTGTCTGAGGGGATTGCCCCTTTCTCTATAGCATCCTGGATATGTTTCCTCTTCAGCAGTTCATAATTTGCAGATGGGTCACCAAGTTGTTGCTGGCTGTTAAGACCCTGGTAAACTGAAGTTGCCAGATTATTCCTGGCATTCATCTCTTCCTGTGAAACTGCAGGGCTTTGAAGGAGTATGCCGGTGCTCAGGTTAGGTATCCTGGGCACTATAATTACCTCACCAAGGGCCAGGGTATCAGAATGCAGGAAGAAGCCCGCCGTAAAAGTATCTCCTTTAAGTGTATCTGAGGGAGTAAAAATAAGATCCTGGTAGCCTACATAGGATATCCTTAGCGTATCCTTTTTAGCCAGGTAAACAGAGAACTCACCTTTCGCATCCGTTACATTCCCGAACATCCTGTTTAACACATAATGGGCATCTGGCAGTGGTTCCAGGCTTTCCGCATCCATAACCAATCCCTGCAGAAGGATAAGCTCTTCCACTGGCTTTTCCTGGCATGTGAGCAATTGCATGTTCAAAAGCAGGATAAGAGTAAGGATGCAGGTTCTGCCGGTCATAGCTGAATATTATAATTCCACTATTATATCCTGGATACTTCTTTTGGGCACATGGTGAACATCCTCATTATCTCTCCAGTATTTAATGTTATCATCCCTTACCTCATCAATAAGGACCTTTTCCTTAGGCTTGCCAAGAGCAATTACCAGGAGTATCTCATATTTCCCGGGTATTTCCAGGTCATCCCTGAGTTTTTTTCTTTTAACGGAAGCTATCATACATCCCCCGTAACCCTTCTCGGTGGCACCCAGCAAAATGCTTTGTGCTGCTATTCCGTGGTCAACTCCGAATGATTTGCTTATTGCAGTATCACCCAGAATAATAATATAGGCCGAAGGTTGTTCTCCCTTCCGGGGACCATCCCAGTTTTCCAGGTATCCAGCCCACTCAGTAGAAGGGAAAACGATATCGCACTTACCCGGATCGTTTATCAGCACGAATTTAAGGGCCTGTTTATTTGAGCCGGATGCTGACAGCCGTGCCAGCTCAACAAGGTTGACCAGCACCTCCCTGTCAATTCGCTCTTCCTGGTAAAAACGCCTGAAACTCCTGTTTTTTAAAACGATGTCGTATATTGCCATACTAATACCTCGAGGCTATTATATCCCAGTCGATTATTTCCCAGAACGACTTAATATACTCGGGTCTTTTATTCCTGTAATCGATATAATAGGCATGTTCCCAGACATCACAGGTAAGTACAGGCTTAAGCCCGTCGCACAAAGGGTTTTCAGCATTTGCTTTCTGTACTATTGAGAGGCTCCCGTTATTGTTTTTAACCAGCCATGCCCATCCTGAACCAAAAAGGCTTGCTGCTGCCGCTCCGAATTCTTCCCTGAACTTATCAAACGACCCGAAAGAAGCATTTATAGCCTCTGCCAGTTCACCGGCCGGCTCCCTCCGGCCATCAGCGGAAAAAGACTCGAAATAGAAAGTGTGGTTCCATACCTGGGCTGCGTTATTGAAAATCCCTCCATCAGCATTTTTTATAATGGTGATAAGGTCAGCATCTTCGAACTTTGAGCCCGGAAGCATCCCATTCAACTTGTCAACATATCCCTGGTGATGCTTGCCATAGTGATAATCCAGTGTCTCTTCACTAATGTAAGGCTTCAGGGCATCTTTTTCATAGGGTAATTTTGGCAAATGATGATTCATGATTATTGTATTAAAGGTTAGTACTATAAATATAAGGAAATTTCAGCAAACGTTCACGGAAAAAGACAGGAATAAGAATTTTAAATTTTGGTATCTTTATCGGTGCCACTGCAGGCAAAGTGATAAGAAATTCAATGTTATTCTCAACCCTGCTGGTTTTCTTCCCTGCATATAAAATTCTAAGCAGGTTTATGGGCAATCATGGCTTATGGCTGGCATTTATACTGTTCATGCTTTCACGCACGCTGACAATGAGTATCCTCGCACCCCGGGCCATATATGCCAGGGCAGATCAGTAGCCGGCAAATATATCATCCCTCACAGGGGGTATGACCCTGCGATCAGCAGCCAGTCCGTACAGCACCCTGACCGCCTCCCTGCCCATGTCGCCAAGGTCCCTGGTGAAATCATTCACATAGAGATCTATATGCTTTTGCATGACCTCAGGATCCATTGAAGCAGCATATTTCCTGATGAATGCATAGGATGAAGCGGGGTTTTTATAAGCATAATCAATGCTTGCGGCAAGTATTTTATCTACTTCTGCAGCTATTTCATTTCCAAGCTCTCTCTTTATTGCTATTCCCCCCAGGGGTATGGGCATCCCTGTATTGCCCTGCCATTCCTCACCCAGATCAGCTACCCCCGACAGTCCCCTGTCCGCATAAGTAAACCTGTTTTCGTGGATGAGCAAACCGGCGGCAGCTTCCCCGCCAAGGACAATATCTTCAATATCGGAGAAGAGGTATTCCTTTTTTTCCGTAAGTTCAGGGTAAAGTATGCTTAACAGGAGGTTGGCGGTTGTCAGCTTTCCCGGTATGGCTATCCTTTTCCCCTCGAGCTGTGAAGGCCCGGTTTCCGCGGCTGCAACCAGCAGGGGACCATTGTTGAAGCCAAGGGCAGAGCCGGAATTAAGTAGTATATATTTATCTGATATATAAGCATATGCATGATAGCTGATCTTTGTTATATCGGTCATTGCTTCAAAAGCATTCCTGTTCAGTTCTTCGACATCCGTCAGGCGGCAATCAAAATCCAGGTCGCCTGTATCTATCCTGCCATTCACCATGGCATCGAAAACAAATGTATCGTTCGGACAGGTTGATATTCCAAGACTAAGTGTTCTCATTCACCAGGTTATTAAAATTCATATCCAGGGCTTCAGAGAGCCTTTCAAGTGCCATCTCCACTTTCCATGATGATCTGTCTCGGGGTCCCACCATATTCGACACTGCTCTCAGTCCAACACATGGTATTCTTTCCATCTTGCATACATAGTAAGCAGCTGCACCTTCCATACTTTCAATATCAGCTTTGAACTCGGCGCTTATCATGCTGCGCACTTCCGATGATCCTGTTGCCGTGCTTACGGTAACTGCCCTGACAGGCCTGATATCAGGACTCATTCGCCCTGCTAAATCCCTGTCAGCATAATATTCTCCGGAAGGAGTATAATTATCACTGAGATCTATCCCCGCCCTGCTGATGGGAATGAATTTCCGTCCACTGGCAACACCCAGGTCTGCAAAGCGGTCGCTAAGGGGCACGACAACTGATCCCGGCGGAAGTTGCTCATTGTAACTTCCTGCAATACCGATATTTATCACCAGGTCCGGCTTGCCATTAGAGGCAAGGTAAGTCATAATGGCGTATACTGTTGCAACGGGACCGATACCGGTCACCAGTGTACTGAGTGTTCCCGGTATTCTGTCTGCCAGCTTATCCAGCGCTTTCATCTCCCTGTGTGTGGCTGTTGTTATCAATACAGTCCGGCTCATTTTAATCCCCTGAATTTAAAAGTAGTGAATAAAGATATTGTTTTTCCGGATAAAAAGGCTCAAATTTGGACCAAACAAAAAGCAAAGCTTTATGATATATCTCACCAGGCGTGAAAGGTTCAGTGCAGCTCACAGGATGTTCAGACCTGAATACAGTGATGAGAAGAATGAAGAAGTTTATGGCCAGTGTTCAAATCCCGGGTGGCACGGTCATAATTATGAGCTCTTTGTTACGGTCAAAGGGGAAGTCAACAGGGAACTGGGCTATGCGATGAACCTCAAAAAACTAAAGAAGATAATCCTGGAGCATGTTATAGAACCCCTTGATCATAAGAACATCAATACCCAGGTTGAGTTCATGAGTGGCAGGCTGGCATCCACGGAGAATATTGCCATAGCCATCTGGGAAGTTCTTGAGCCACAGATAAGGAAGGAAGGTGTTGAATTACACTGCGTTAAAATAACTGAAACAGAGAATAACTACATCGAATATTACGGATAAAAATAAGTTATGGAAATAATTAATAACGGATCAGGGCTTAAAAACGGGGCCGGTTACACCAAGATAGAATCATGGAGTGATGAAAAAACGGAGAAGATGGCCGACCTGTACAGGGAAATACTTAAGCTCCTGGGCGAGGATGCCTGCAGGGAAGGCCTGCAGGATACTCCAAAAAGAGTAGCCAAAGCCCTGCAGTTCTTAACACAGGGTTATAACCACGATCCTCATGAGATATTAAAGAGCGCAATGTTCCGGGAGGATTACAGGCAGATGGTTATTGTAAAAGACATTGAGGTTTATTCAATGTGTGAACATCACATGCTTCCATTT
Organism: Bacteroidota bacterium; assembly: GCA_051748705.1. Classification (GTDB taxonomy): domain Bacteria; phylum Bacteroidota; class Bacteroidia; order Bacteroidales; family VadinHA17; genus UBA9300. Next base: position 20,405 of record JBNJHQ010000011.1, read on the forward strand.
TTCGGAAAGGCTCATGTTGCTTACATCCCAAATAAATACATCACCGGCCTCAGCAAGCTGGCAAGGGTAACAGATGCCTATGCCAGGCGGCTGCAGGTTCAGGAAAGGCTTACTAACCAGATAAGAGACTGCATACAGGAAACACTTAATCCACTGGGGGTGGCCGTTGTTATTGAAGCTCAGCATATGTGTATGCAGATCAGGGGTGTGCAAAAACAGCACTCTGTTACAACAACATCTGCATTTACAGGCTGCTTTATGACCCACCTGCCGACGCGCGAAGAATTTATTCATTTAATAGGAAACAAGTTACATTAATATGAAGGCATATGTATTTCCCGGGCAGGGAGCACAGTTTAGCGGCATGGGCAAGGACCTGTATGAGGCAGAGGATAAGTGCAGGGAAATGTTTGACAAAGGAAATGAGATCCTGGGCTTTGATATTACCGACATAATGTTTAACGGCACCGATAGTGACCTGAAGGAAACGAAGGTAACACAGCCGGCCATTTTTCTTCATTCAACCATACTTGTAAAAGCACTTGGCAGCAGGTTTGCGCCTGACATGGTAGCGGGTCATTCGCTTGGTGAGTTTTCTGCCCTTGTTGCCAACGGAGCACTGAGCTTTGAAGACGGCCTCAGGCTTGTTGCACAAAGGGCACAGGCCATGCAGAAAGCCTGTGAAGAAGAGCCATCAACCATGGCTGCAATAATAGGGCTGGATGACAGGACGGTGGAAGAAGTATGCTCGTCAATAGATGACATAGTGGTGCCGGCCAATTATAATACCCCGGGGCAGCTGGTTATTTCGGGATCAGTGGATGCTGTGGACAGGGCTATAGAGATTTTAAAACAAAAAGGAGCAAGGATGGCAATCAAGCTGGCCGTCGGAGGCGCTTTCCATTCTCCTTTTATGGAGCCTGCAAAGCGTGAGCTGGAAGAGGCAATAAATAAGACAGTCTTTGCTAAACCCCTGTGCCCTGTATACCAGAATGCCACCGGCAAAGCTGTAAGTGACCCGGAAGAAATAAAGATTAACCTGGTAGCCCAGCTTACATCACCGGTTAAATGGACCCAGACTATGTTAAACATGATAAAAGACGGGGCCACACATTTTACCGAGGTCGGACCCGGAAACGTACTGCAGGGACTGATAAAAAAAGCCGACAGGAACGTAGTTGTGGAATCGGCAAGCAGCCATATTTAAGTATCCATACCAGGAGCCTCTTTATTATCAGAGTCGAACCTGCCGGGTTTGATTATAGCCCCTTTATGCACCCTGCCATCTATTAAGACAATAAGTGGCTCATCAAAATGCACATGCCTGATATAATCGTCCTGGTACACAAAAGTGGCATTGTTCAGGAAGTCAACATCATAATAACCATCATTAATAAAGGGGTTGATAGTAAAATAGCCTACCCTGAAAGATGTGATGTTCTGGAAGAAATGTGTTCCCTGGCTGGGGTCGATCCTGTAATTAGGAAGGCCCGATTCAACTATTACCCTGGCCTGTGAAATATGGGGCCATTTGATAGGTATGCCAAGCCATGGATCGGTTGACCCCCAGCGCCCGGGACCTATAAGGATATAATTTTTTGCGTCCCTGATAAAGCGGCTGTTCACCTGGTCGAGCAGTTCAACTATTTTCTTATTATTGACGGCCTTGAAGGATTCGGGTTTTACATATATTATGTCGTGGAGACCACGGATCATACCATTACCCAGTGCAGAATCTGACATAATAATGGTATCCTCTTTCCTTATATCCACCAGGTCAACTATACGTGAATGGTCACTTTCAACAATTGGCCTTATCTGCAGAAAATTAAAAATATTCGGGAGATTAGCTTCGGTCTCCAGGTTAGCTGCAAACTCAATCTCAACGGGATTACCCATTTCTTTCTGTCCCAGTTCAAGCAGGTAATTAAGAACCTCTGCAAGAGGGAAGGAGCTGTATTTAAGTAAGTTGTCGAAAGTGATTATACGTTTCCCCTTGTAGGATATCCCCGGTCTTATTATATTATTATTGAGATCGTATGTTGAAGCAACTTTCCTGAGCGTGGTAGCACTGACCTCATCATTAATCTTCAATTTTTTTATGTTAACCCCGTCGTCCACAGAAGGGACAAAGCTGCTTGAATCAAGATCAAGGGCATAATATAACTTCTGTGTTTCCTTCAGGGCTGTTTCAGGCGAATTCAGCTGTAATATCTTAGCGGGGTATTTGGGTGAAAAGCGCAGTGACACCCCTCCGTCAACAATCAGTTTACCAAGCCCCATTGCAATATTTGCTATCCCGTCCTCAGCTTTTTCTGACCCGATGGGGTAAAAGTTAATTGAGCGTGCCACTCCTGAGAAAGTAGGATAATAAATCTCACCGTGCCTGGCACCACACACCTCCTGGATGATGATTCCCATTTTCTCTTCGTCAATCACATTTGACGTTGCAGTCATATATGCTTTACTGCTCTTGTAATAAACTGAGGCATATACTTCTTTTATGGCATCTGAGAGCATCTTTACCATTACAGGATTGTCTGACACACGTGGTATCATATAAGTTGAATAAATACCCGCGAATGGCTGGTAGTGACTATCTTCAAGCTTGGAAGAGGATCTTACAGCCAGGGGTTGCATACGTGATACCGAAAGAAAGGCGTACAGGTCCTGGTACACCCATCCAGGCAGTTCAGAGTCAATGAAGTTCTTCAGTATTTCCTCGTCGGCCAGGTCACTAATTCCAACTGAATAAAGGTTATTCCTCTCCATAAACTCATCAAACACGTCAGTGCTGAGCACAATTGTCCGGGGTATGGTAATAAGTGTCCCGGGATACTTATTGAATAATTTTTTCTTCTTTATCAGGCTGTTAATAAAAGCCAGTCCACGTGCTTTACCACCTATTGATCCTTCTCCTATACGACTGAATATCTGGTATTCATCAAAAGTGTTACGATCGAACTTGGCAATCACGCCCCTGCCCTTCCCCAGCCTGAAGCTTGATATGGCAACGTAGATAAACCTTCTCATATCCTCCATTGAGTCAAAATCTTCCGAGCTGATAAACTTAAAAAGCTGGGCAACCGGAAAAAGAGCTCTTGCATTAAGCCATTTGGAGAAATGGTTCCGCTCGGCATGATAAAAGAGGGATTTATCTGGTAGTGTCAGCAGCTTCTGCTGGAAACTCTGAAGGTCGGTTGCTATACCTATGGTCTCCATTGTGTCGGGGTTCTTGAAAACGAAAGGACCGAAAGCCAGGTTCTGGATAATAAAATTCCGCAGTTCAATCGAAAGGTTCTTGGAATATTTGTTTAGAAACCCTGCCTCCAGTTCATCTGCAATTTTTTTCGCTTCAACATCAGATGACTGAAGGAGGAAAGGCATATTGGGATCATCACTCTTTATTATTTTACAAAGATCAATTCCGGCATCATCCTTATGTATGTCGCCCTTTTTATAGGATATATCGGAGATCACACCCAGTACATTATATTTATACTTCTTATACAATGAAATGGCATCTTCATAATTGGTGGCAAGTAATATTTTAGGCCTGCCCCTCATCTTGAGCATTTTCTGGTGGGGGTTAAGTGCTTCCTGCTGAAAATCCCTTGATTGTGCGAGTACTATTTTATACAGGTTGGGCAGGTAAGTTGAAACATAACGTATTGAATCTTCCACCAGTATTATGGTCTGCACTCCCACCACATCGATATCATGTTCGGCATTCATCCTGTCTTCCAGTAGCTTGATAATAGCCAGCAGGAGGCTGGCATCGCCAAGCCAGCAGAACACATAATCCACCGCACTCAGGTCTTCCCGCTGCAATCGCAGTGATACTTCACGTGAGAAATAAGTCAGGGCCACGATAGGTATTGAAGTATATGCAGCCTTTATTTTCCTGGCAATGGCAAAAACATCTTTCTCCCTGAAATTCAGCATGGAGATAACCAGGTCTATCTGTTCCTCCTCGAGTATCTTCATGGCTTCCGCCTCACTGTCGGTTTGCACGAAAGAAGGCGGGTACCTCAGGTTCAGTGATACATACTCGTTAAATATCTGCTCATCTATACGACCATCTTCCTCGAGCATGTAATTGTCATAATTACTGCAAATAATCAGGACCTTGTGTATCCGTTTCTGCATCAGTAGGTTGAAAGAAGTATCACTGAAATCATACTTCTGCAGTTCCATTATTCCTTCGATAATTGCCATATTAACTACTTTCAGTACATTCAACAATTGAAATTCCTTTCTTCCCGTCCATTCTCACTACCAGGGACGACCCGCAGCGAACATGCCTGAAGAATTCACCTTCACTTACAGTCTTTTCCTTTTTCAGCATATCCCACCTGACAAATTCATCAGGCGAGGCCTGGTCGACTGAGAAATATCCAACATTCATAGATGTAACGTTATGGAAGAAATGCGATCCAAGTGAGGCGTCGAGAGGAAAGTCGGGCAGGCTTACTTCCACAATGACACATGCCTGTGATATCTGGGGCCATACCACCGGTACACCAATAAAGCGGTCCCTGCTGCCCCATCGCCCCGGGCCAATAAGTATATACTTTTTCCCTTGTTTAAGCATTTTGTCGTTAATGGCATCTATCTCGGCGGCCATCGCTTCGGTACGGGTATTATCAAAGCGGTCAGGATCAATATATACTACATCGCGTATGTCGCTTATTTTACCGTTACCCATGCTTTTCCTTGAAATCAGCAGGCATTTGTCCTGCTCAATTTTCTCCAGGTTAATATTATAGCCTGCCCCGCTTCCCACCAGTGGTTTGACCTGGAGCAGGTAGAAGGATGCCTTCCCTTCTTTATCAAGTTTAAGGTCAACTGCATATTCAATCTCCACCGGTGTTCCAAAAGCCTCCTTTACCACATCGAGCACTGTTGTTATTGTTTCGGCCAGGGGTATGTAATCATATCTCAGGATATTTGCGAAATTAACCACCCTGGGACCGGGTGAATCTATCCCCGGCTCGATGGTATCATTATCCGGGTTATAAACGGAAGCGCAATGCTTAAGGGTTCCATGTCGTTCAGCATCATCTATCTCAAGCTTAACCAGCCCGGCATTTTCACCTTCGAGCAGGTTTATTTTTTCCTTCTTCATATCCACGGCGAAAAAATAAACCTGGGAATTTTTTGATATGTCTTTCTGTGACACTATATCGAGTGAAGGGTAGGCCGGGGCAAAGCGGTATGCCCTCTCCCCCTCAACGACATACTGGCCCAGGCCAAGGGCGGCGACAGCGAAACCTTCATCCGGCTTCATATGAGCCACAGGATAAAAATTGTAAGATTGTGCTGTACCGCTTATATGAGGGTAAAATGCATCTTCGAACCTGTTACCCACCACTTCCTGCAGCACGATAGCCATTTTTTCCTGTTCAATCATATAATTAATGGCTTCGAAGTATGTACGGGCGCTTTTGGAATAGATAGAGGCGAAGACCAGCTTTATGGCATCCATCACCAGC
>JBNJHQ010000012.1:0-24766 GCA_051748705.1 Bacteroidota bacterium
ACCCAAAGAAATGAATTATAAGAATCTTACAGCAAAACTGCTTGATAAATGCCTTAAATACGGGGCTGATGATGCAGAAGTATACCTTCAGTCGACCCGCAACCTCAGTATACAGGTACTTAATGGAGAAATAGAAACAGTGGAGGAAGCTTCATCACATGGCGTTGGATTCAGGGTATTTGTGGACAATAAAATGGGCTTCAGCCATTGTAATGATTTCAGCAATAAAGCAGTTGAAAATACAATAAAAAGAGCTATTGCCTTTGCAAAGCTCACAAGTCCCGATGAAAACAACATACTGCCTGATAATATGGGCATAAGCGAAGTGGAGGGCTTATATGATCCTGCCATTGCTGGGGTCTCAATGGAAGAAAAAATTGATATGGCTCTTAAACTTGAAAAAATGGCCATGAGCGATCAAAGGATTAGCAAAAGCTCGGGATCGGGTTTCAGCGAATCGGAAACGGAGGTGTTCATTGCCAATTCACACGGACTGTCAAAATCGTATAGGTCGGGTGGATGCAGTATAGGCGTAAGCGTGGTGGCAGAAAAGGGAGAACAGAAGAATACCGGAGGTGAATATTGTTCGAGACGCCAGTTCAGTGACCTTAAGAAACTGGAGGAGCTGGCGGCAAAAGCAGCAAGAGATGCCTATGAGATGCTCGACCCGCAGATGGTCCGTACCCAGAAAGCCGCCGTTATTGTTGATCCTGATGTGGCCAGGTCAATACTGGGAGGTGTGATAGGCGCACTTAACGGGGAACGGGTATTGCAGGGAGCCAGCTTCCTGAAAGATTCATTGGATCAAAAAATTGCCTCCGGGCTGCTGGGCATAATTGATGACGGGACTAAAGAAGAAGGAATGGCCAGTGCCCCCTTCGACGGTGAGGGAGTGCCGACAATGAAGAACACGCTGATTGAGAACGGGGTGCTTAAATCTTTTATTTATAATACTTCCGCGGCTAAAAGAGCAGGAACAGAAAGTACAGGAAACGCTTCAAGGAGAGGCTTTACATCATTGCCGGGCATTGGGACACATAATATTTACCTGCTGCCGGGGAAGCACACGCGGAACGAAATAATAGCATCAACTGACAGGGGCTTGCTGCTCAAGGGCCTGACAGGTTACGGCATTAATTCGGTAAATGGTAATTTCAGTGGTGGGGCAAGCGGGTTCTGGGTTGAGAAGGGCAAAATACTCTATCCTGTAAAAGGTCTTACCATTGCAGGAAAGGCTTCAGATATCCTCAATGATATTGATATGATGGGTACCGACATTGATATGAATGATACTTTCGCCTCCCCAACCTTCAGGATCAGTGAAATGCAGATCGGGGGAGCATAATTATGAAAATGATTTTAAAAATCACATTTTTTGCCTTGCTGTCGTTGTCGTTTACAAGCGCAGCAGGTCAGGACTGGAGAAGGGAAGCAGAGCCTGTTGGATTTGATTTCAGGAACCTGGGTGCCTTCAGGATAAGTGCCTGGGTGGGTGAATTTGCAATACCCGTCAATCCGGGCGAGAAACATAAATATACCTGGTATGCTGCCGCTCGCGCCGGCGGTGTATGGAAAACAGTAAACAACGGAACAACCTTTGAATGCGTGTCGGACGATCTTGGCGTTAATGCGATAGGAGATGTTGAACTGGCTCCGTCTGATCCGGATATAGTATGGATAGGTACAGGGGAGGATTTCAATGCGCGTTCATCATACTATGGCAACGGTATCTGGAAATCCACAGACGGAGGCAATTCATGGAAGCATATGGGACTGGAAGATTCTCATCATATTGCCGAGATAATAATTCATCCTGATAATCCTGATATTGTGTGGCTTGCGCTTATGGGGCACCTGTATTCTGAAAACGAGGAAAGAGGGGTATTTAAAACAACTGACGGTGGAGTGACATGGTCAAAGGTCCTTTATATCGATGAAGCGACAGGCATAATTGACATTGCGATTAATTCAAAAAACCCGGATGTCCTTTATGCCAGCGCCTATGAAAAGGTGAGGTTGCCATGGACCTTTGAGCCCGGAGGTGAGAAAAGCAGGTTATACAAGACTGTTGACGGGGGCGATAAGTGGGAAATGATTAGCGGTGGCGGCTTTCCCGGTGGTCCGCTTGGAAGGATCGGGATAGAGGTCCAGCACAATAATCCTGATGTTGTCGTTGCAGTTGTGCAGAACCTTAACCCGAAGCCGGGAATCGATACCGATGTACCTGTTGAGTTTGATGAATTTACTGACAGATCATTTGACAATCTGATTGGCGGCGAATGCTACAGGTCGATGGATGCCGGCAAGACATGGGAAAGACTGAATGACCCGGATAAAGTTGATGTAAGCGGTAAAGCTGCCTATAGTTTTAATAAGATATGTATTGATCCCGATGATCCGGATAAGATTTATATTATAGGCGAAGGTATGCATGTTACACTCGATGGGGGAAAAACATGGCCCCGCTCACGGGAGAGTGGTTTGTTCCATACCAATTTTGGAGATAACCGGACCCTGTGGATAGATCCGGATGATGGCAGGCATATGTTCCTGGGATCTGACGGGGGAGTGTATGAAACATGGGATGGAGGTAAAAGTATGTTTCACTACTACAATATACCCCTTGGTGAAATCTACATGGTTGAGGTGGATGATGCAGAACCTTATAACATATATATAGGCCTGCAGGATCATGAAACATGGAAGGCACCGTCGAACAGCTGGTCGGGACAGATAAGCATCAAGGACTGGGTAATAACCGGGATGTGGGATGGTATGCACACCATAGTGGACCATGAAGATAACAGGTGGCTGTATTTTACGACACAGTTCGGTTCGCATCACCGGGTTGACCAGGCCACGGGAGAAAGAACCAGCATTGCACCGGTCCCTCCGGAAGGATCTGAAAGGTACCGCTATACATGGAATGCTCCCATAATGTTATCTCCTCACAATAGCAGGATCCTGTATGCCGGAGCACAAAAGCTGCTGCGATCACCTGACCGGGGTGCTTCGTGGGAGGAAATATCACCCGACCTCACTTCAAACGACCAGGTAAAAATAGCGGGAACAGGTCATGTAATGTATTGTACCATTGTATCGATGGATGAATCACCCTTAAAACCGGGACTGATCTATGCCGGAACGGACGATGGCAAGGTACATATGACAATGAACCATGGTGCTGATTGGAAGGAACTTACCCCAAATGTATTAAGGGCAGGGGTTCCCCGGGAAAGGTGGGTTTCAAGAATAATAGCCTCAAAACATGATGAAAAAAGAGCCTACCTCACCCATACGGGTTACAGGAATGATGATTTCACACCCTACGTTCTTAAGACGGGAGACTATGGTAATACCTGGGAGGATATTTCATCCAACCTGCCGGATTTTCCGGTGAACGTTATTTTTGAAGATGCAAGGAACCCCGATCTTCTCTTCCTGGGGAATGACATAGGTGTATATTATAGCCTTGACGGAGGAAAGGAATGGGAAAAACTGGATGCCGGGATACCACCTGTTGTAGTGAGAGACCTGCTTGTTCATCCGAGGGAGAACGATCTGCTGGTCGGGACTTACGGTCGCGCCGCCTGGCTGGGAGATATAAGCCCCCTGCAGCAGATGACCGCGGACATGGCAGAAAGCGATTTCCACCTCTTCGATATTGAAGCTAAACCACAGCTTAATTATTCGCAGCAGGCTCAATGGGGTAATTATCATATGACAGGAAGCAACCATCTGCGTACTCCCAACGAGCCAAACGGACTGGAAATATGGTTCCGGTTTAAAAATGACGGGTGGGGCACAGCCAGTCTGACGATTGCCGACAGTGATGGCAGGGAGGTATACAGCCGTGATATACCGGTGAACCAGGGTATCAGGAAGGTGTACTGGAACACTTACAGTGCCAGCCCCGGAACCTATACGGTATCCTTAAGCTACATGGGAAAAACAATTAGTAAAAAAGGTGTTGTTGAAGAAAGATGGTTGTGGCCGGTACTCAATTATAATGATGAACCAGGGAAAGATGAATCTTAGTCAGGCAGCCTGGTGAGGGCATCTTTCAGAGAGGGATGCCTGAAGCTATAGCCTGCAGCGATGATCTTTTCCGGCGAAACCCTGCTGCCTTCAAGGAGCATGGAGGCTTTTTCACCAAAAAGGACTTTCCACATAAAATCGGGTGTCGGTGGCATCAGGATTAATTTATTTTTAACCGAGGCAAGGGTCCTGATAAAACCCCTGTAGGTGACATGTTCAGGTGCTGCTGCATTGAATGCTCCATCCATGCCTGTGTCGGACAGGATTTTAAGATAGATGCCGCAAAGATCATCAATATGTATCCATGGAAGATAATGTTTACCATTCCCGAAAAGGGGAAGGAATCTCATATTAATTGCAGGCAGTACCCTTTTAAGCATTCCTCCTTTCTTCGACAGCACAATTCCCGTTCTCACTATTGATGTACGGTAACCGCCGGAGCGGAACAGCCCGGCTGCCTCTTCCCATTCCACACAAACCCTGGCAAGAAAATCACCGGCCGGAGGATCATTTTCACTGAAGATCTTCTCCGTGGTAATGGCGCCATAATAGCCTGTGGCCGAGGCACTGGTGAAGGATTTTAATTCCGGGTTCCTCTTTTCAACAGCATCAAAAAGGAGTCGGGCCGAAAGAACACGGCTATCGATAATTTTTTTCTTGCGCGCTTTTGTCCAGTAACCCGAACCTAAATTCGCCCCGGCAAGGTGAATGATATGATCAACACCTTCAACAGCTCCTTCTTCAATGCTTCCTTTGCCAACATCCCATTTGAAGGGACGGGCGATCGCCGGGGCCCTGCTGCCCCTGGTCAGTATCCTCAGCTTGTAACCGGCATTATGAAGCAAGGGTAATAAAGAGCTTCCCACAAGGCCGGTGCCGCCTGTGATCAATACTGTTGGCTGTTGGTTTTTATCCATAACTGGAATACGGTTTTTGCCGGGCTGATTCGCTCCCTTCAAAGGTAAGAATATTATCCTTAAAGCATAACAGCTTATATGAACACATATATTTTGCTACTATGTTCAAATATCTTAATTTTACCGGCTGTTAAATTAACAAGGGTATATTAAATCACATTCATTATGGCTAACCATAAAACAAACAAGGGAGTTATCGCGATTCTTACTGGTGGAGGAGACGTGCCGGGACTGAATCCGGCTATCAGGGCAGTTACCATCAGGGCAAACCGTGAAGGATATAAAGTTATAGGGCTCAGAAGGGGCTGGGCCGGTATTATTGAACTGATACGGGATAAAAAAGCTGATAACAGCAGCTGTTACCAGATACTTACAGATGATATTGTAAATAAGGCAGGACGCACGGGAGGTACTTTCCTGCATACGTCAAGGACCAGGCCAAGCCATGTTCCTAAATCAGATCTGCCCGATCATCTTAAGGAGACTTATAATGAAGAACTTAACGACCTCACCCCGGAGGTCATCAAAAACCTGGAATGGCTGGAAGTGGATTTTCTTATCCCGATCGGGGGCGACGACACCCTGAGCTACGGTGTTCACCTCTATAAACAGGGCGTAAAGGTTGTGGCCATACCCAAGACCATGGATAATGATGTGCCCGGAACGGACTACTGCATAGGTTTCAGTACCTGTGTTACCCGGACCATACAGATGACAAACAGCCTGAGGACATCGGCAGGTTCACATGAAAGGCTACTGGTGCTCGAGGTATTCGGGCGCTATGCCGGATTTACCGCCATGCTTCCTGCCATGGCAGGGGCAGCTAACCGCTGTGTCATTCCCGAGTATAAATTCAAGATTGACCACCTGGCACAGCTCCTTGTTGAGGACAGGAACACCAATCCCAGTAAATATGCCGTTCTGCTTATCAGTGAAGGAGCAATGTTCGAGGGAGGAGAGATGATATTCTCCAACAGTGAAAAAGATGCTTACGGCCATGCCAAGCTGGGCGGCATAGGTGATATTGTTTCGAATGAGTTAAAAAAACTCTCCGTAAAATATAACAATGGCAAGACAATCAATGTAATAAACCAGAAACTTGGTTATATGGTAAGGGGCGGTGATCCCGATGCCCTGGATTCAATTGTCCCGATGGCCTATGGTAACCTTGCGCTTGACCTTATCCTCAAAGGAATACATGGCAGGCTGGTGGTACTTAAGAATGGCCGGTATGACAATGTGCCAATCGACATGGTTGTATCAACAAAGAAGCTTGTTGATGTTAGTAATTACTATAACACGGAGCGACTGAGGCCGTATTATCACAGCTTCGAGATGAAGCCCTTCTTCCTTATGGCGTCTGAAAGCTGATTTCCTGGTAATTTTGTGTCAGGAGGCCCGGGCAGGCATATCCGATTATTGGTTTATTCATGGCTTCCATTACTCCTTTTTTTGTATTTTGCAGCTTAAATAAAACTGCATCATGAGAAATATATACCTCTGCCTGCTTGCCGCGTTTTTCACAGCAATGATTATATCATGTGGCAGTAAGGGCAATGAACAGGAGAATGAATTAGCTGACTTTAACGATTCGCTGATTATTAAATCCGAAAACCTTATTGGTCTGCATTTCGACACCGCCGAGCACAGGCAAATGCAGAGATTTCTGAAAAGGCACCTGATGAGCTATGAGCAGATGCGCCGGTTCAGCCTTGATAACAGTGTTGCCCCTGCAATGGTGTTCAAACCACTTGTCAATCCTGACGAAGAGGAAGTACAGGAATTTGCCAATCCCGTACCGGTGAGGGAGGTGCTGCGGCCCGGCACCGACGAGGAGATTGCCTTCCTTACCGTTGAGGAACTGTCACAGCTTATAAGGAATGGTGATTTAAGCTCTGTTGAACTTACAAAAATCTATCTCGACAGGCTCAGGAAGTACGGGGATACCCTGCACTGTGTGGTGACCATTACCGAAAACCTTGCCCTGGAGCAGGCGGAGCGGGCCGACAGGGAAATATCACAGGGTAATTACAGGGGACCGCTTCACGGCATACCTTATGGTGTAAAAGACCTGCTGGCCGTTGAAGGCTATAAAACAACATGGGGAGCCATGCCTTACCGTGAGCAGGTTCTCGAACAGACAGCCACGGTGGTGGAGAAGCTCGAGGAAGCCGGGGCAGTGCTTGTTGCCAAACTCTCCATGGGAGCCCTGGCCATGGGTGATGTGTGGTTTGGTGGTGTATCGCGCAACCCCTGGAATCCTGAACAGGGATCCAGCGGCTCATCTGCAGGATCGGCCTCGGCTACCGCAGCCGGCCTGGTGGCCTTCAGCCTGGGCACGGAAACACTGGGATCAATTGTGTCTCCATCGACCCGTTGTGGCGTAACAGGACTGAGACCAAGCTTCGGAAGGGTCAGCCGCGCCGGCGCTATGGCACTGAGCTGGAGCATGGATAAGATAGGACCAATATGCCGGTCGGCCGACGATTGTGCCCTCGTGTTCGATGTAATAAGAGGTAGCGATGGCATTGACAATACAGTGGTGGATAAGGCCTTTAATTATAACTTTAATACTGATATAAAGAGCCTTAAGATAGCATACCTCAAGAATGAGTTCAGGAATGATTATGAAAATCAGAGTAATGACCTGGAAGTATTGTCAGTTTTCAACAGGATGGGAGTGGATCTTATACCACTGGAAATGGACTTTGAAGGTATTCCGGTAAGCAGCCTGCGAATAATACTTTATGCCGAAGCTGCGGCAGCTTTTGATGAGCTTACCCGCAGTGGGCTCGATTCAGTGCTTACAGCACAGGATGAATGGAGCTGGCCAAACACTTTCAGGGCAGCACGTTTCATACCCGCTGTGGAATATATCCAGGCCATGCGCTACAGGACATTACTGATGGAGGAGATGGGAAAACTTATGAAGGATTATGATGTGCTTATAGCACCCAGCTTCGGGGGTAACCAGTTGCTTGTTACCAACCTTACAGGACATCCATGCGTGGTTGTGCCTAACGGCTTTAATAATGAAAACAGCCCGGGCAGTATTTGCTTCATAGGCAAACTGTATGATGAAGCCAGCATTTTACTTGCCGCCAGTAAATACCAGCAGGCAAGCGGGTACGACGAGATGCATCCCCCTCTTTTTGATGGCAGTGGAGAAGGGCAGCAATGAAAAGAAGATGAAAAGAGGACTGGTTATAAAATCAGCAGGCAGCAGGTACAAGGTTTCCGATGAAAAGGGAAATATCACGGAGTGCTTCGTAAAAGGAAAATTCAGGGTTAAGGGCTTCAGAACAACAAACCCGGTTACCGTGGGAGATTATGTCCTGTATGAATTAAGTGATGACGGCAGCACAGGTATTATAAGCGGGATTGAAGAAAGAAAAAACTATATCATACGAAAGGCTTCCAAACTTTCAAGTGAATCACAGATAATAGCTGCCAATATTGACCAGTTATTACTGCTGGCAAGCATAATCCAACCCGAAACACATCCTGAATTTATTGACAGGGTGCTGGTTACTGCCGAAGCATACCGCGTGCCGGCGAAAATCATATTCACTAAAACAGATATTTATAAGCGCGAACATAAGGCAAAACTGGACTACCTGGTGAAAGTGTATAACAGTATCGGTTATGATTCTTACAGTGTCTCATTGTTCAATGACAGTGATGTAAGCATGCTTGCCGGGCTGCTGAAAGACAGGGTAAGCCTGCTGGCCGGTAATTCAGGTGTGGGAAAGTCTACACTTATAAATAAACTGGAGCCATCACTCAATATCAAAGTCGGAAATATATCGGAATACCACAAAATGGGCAGGCATACAACCACTTTTGCTGAAATGTATACTTTAAGTATGGGTGCATATATAATAGATACACCGGGTATTAAGGGTTTTGGGATTATTGATATGGATAAAGAAGAAATTTACCATTTTTTCCCTGAGATATTCAGGGCTTCTGATAGGTGCAGGTACTATAACTGCCTGCATATTAACGAACCGGGATGCGAGGTAAAAAAACAGATTGAAGAAGGTAAAATTGAAGAATTCAGGTACAGGAGCTACCTTAAGATTTTTTACGGTGACGATAACTCAAAATACAGATAAATTCTTACTTTTTTTAATAATACCCTATCTTTAAGGCTTATATTGAACAGAGTGTTTATTTGAAAGCGAAGCGTTTACAGCTTGAGGAAAATTAATTTTTTTAAACGTATGAAACGTCTTACCATTTTTACTGTTGTTATATTCCTGCTTATCTTACTGATCAACTATTTTTATTATAATAACCTTTATAATAAGCAGATAGACTATGTAAAAGATTTGCTGGGGCAACAGGTGGCACTGATCGGTTCGGAAGTGAACAGCACCAATATTGAATTTGAGAGTGATATTAATACAATAATAAGGGAGGAAAATCTTCCTGATTTATTCAATGAAGAAATGCCCAGGGCAAAGGAACTGATGATTGAGAAGCTCAAATTCTATTACGGTAAATATGAAAATTTTATTGAGACCGTTGAATATAACGGATTGCAGGCCCGGGTTTTCATATTATATAAAGACCTGGAGACCGGTGCATGGATAGACAATACCTATATAGCACAGGATCAGAAAGAATTGCTTGCAGGCGACAGGCTTGAACAAAGCAGGAATAAATGGGACCTGGTAAAACCCGTGTACGGACCCGATGCTAATCTTATCGGGAATATCATCATAACAGTCGATTATATCAATTTTTTCAGAAACCTTTTCAGCAAATACAAGATTGAAGAACAACAATGGCAATGGCTGATTGACGGGCAGGGTGAAGTTGTATTTTCTAACTATTTTGACGATAAAGTCAGTAACAGGCCAGGCACAGACGATATTGAAATAAGAAACCTAAGGCGCATCAGTGATAATATCCTGGAAGGAATCAGCGGTAATATACAACATTCAATTGATGTTGCAGGTAAGAATATAAGGGTTATTTCTTCATATTATTCGGTTGACCTTCTAAGGCATAATTTTGGGATGGTATTTTCAGCCCCCGGTGATTTCTATCAGATTTACATAATCAGAAATTCATTACTCATTGTATCGCTTACCCTGTTATTGATCATCTTCCTGATAATGCTCTATCGCAGGTATATAAGCAGCCAGTCCTACAGTGCAGGCAGACTGAGGGAATCAGAGCAGTCTTTTATAAGGCTTATTGAACTTATGCCGGTAGGCATAGTGGTGGTCAATAGGAATAATGAAATACTGAAAGCCAATGAGACGGCTGCTACAATGTTCGAGTATCCTCACCACAGCGAAATGGAGGGGAAGTTAATGCCCGAGACGGAGCATTCAGGTAAAGGGGTATATTTTGCGGAGACACTGGGCCCGGGATATGAGCCCAACCAGTTTATGATGGTGAGCAGGCAGGGTGTTGATACGGTATTGTACAGGAAGGAAATTCCTGTAAGCTTCCAGGGAGAGGAGGCAAGCATGATAGTGGTGATGGATGTGACCATGCTGGATGTAGCTCACAGGCAGGATTTAAGATCCAGGGAGATGAAATCGGAATTTATTTCAAAGATGAGCCATGAGATAAGGACCCCGCTCAATGGGATCATAGGAATGACGGACATACTGGCAAAGAAGGACAATGATCCTGAGACACAGAAAGTGATAAGCCTGGTAAAGAATTCCTCTGATATGCTGATGGAGATAGTCAATGACATGCTCGATTTTTCAAAAATCGAGGAGGGCAGCATGATGCTCGACGAAGTGCCTTTTGATTTGAAAAGGGAAATCGACTATTGCTTTACTATTGCAGGCACGACAGCCAAAAAGAATGTCAGCCTTAATTGGGAGATGGGAGAGAATATACCCGGTAGGGTGGTTGGAGATCCTTACCGCTTCAGGCAGGTACTGACATACCTGCTCAACACATCCATGGAGCATACCGGACAGGGTGAAATAAAACTTAAGGTAAGCCTGGCAGAACCAGGTGAGAGAGAAGTGATGTTAAATTTCGACCTGAGGGATACGGGACAGGATTATGACAGCAGCATGCTCAAAAAACTGTTCGGGGAATATGTTCAATCTGATACAGGCAGCCTTAAAAATTATGCCAGCAAAGGTCTGGGCGGTCAGATAACAAGACAGCTTATTGAAATGATGGGTGGCCAGCTGAAAGTCTCAAGTCCTTCAGGTCTTTCAGATAAGCATGACAGCCCGGGAGCCAGGTTCGAATTCACCATCAGGCTGTATTCGGATGTAAGACCGGCCAAAGACTATGGTGCTGATAGGGTAAATAAATTTTCTGATATTAAAGCACTGGTTATTAGCGGCCTGAGAGACAGGGATGAGAATCTTCTCAATTCTCTCCATCGCTTTGGACTGGCTTCCTATGTAACCAGCTGGCAACAGCAATCTGTAAACCTCATCAGGTCAAACCTGGAGCATGTTGAGGAAAGGTATAAGGTGATCATTATCCTCGATACACATGATTTCAACGGTTTCGAGGTGGCAAAAACACTGTGGGAGAATAAGCTGCAAAGGGAGTTCCTGATAATCATGATCAGTTCAGCTGATAAAAGGGGAAATTACGTCAGGTGTATACAATATGAGGTTGATGAATACCTTGTTAAACCATATAACACCGATGAACTGCTTAACATTATAAGAAAAAGATTTCCGGACCTTAAGTCAGATACCAAAAGGGAATTGAGCGATGAGATAAAAAAGGATCTTAAGGTGCTCGTGGTTGAAGATAATCTTATAAGCCAGAAGGTGGCTGTTACAATTCTTAAAAACCTTGGCATTGAAGCTGACATCGCCGTCAATGGCAAAGAAGGACTGGAAAAAGCCAGGCAAAATAAGTATGATATAATATTCATGGATCTTATTATGCCTGAGATGGATGGATATACCGCATCAAAGGAAATACTGGGTCATTCACCCGGCACGGTCATTGTGGCCCTGAGTGCAGACAGCACTGCCGGATCAGTCCAGAAAGCTGAAATAGCAGGCATTCGTCAGTTTATTACAAAACCTGTCAGGCAGGAGGATGTCATGGATATTTTAAATGAATATTTTTCCAGGTGATTTGAACAAACAGGCAGTCAGAACCGGTGCAAAAAACTTTGTTGACCTATCGGGTTCAATCCCCATTGTTGATGTAAGAACCCCTTCTGAATTTAATAAGGGACATATACCCGGGGCCTTCAATATAGCCCTTTTCAATGATGATGAAAGGGCCAGGGTGGGTACTGTATATAAACAGCAGGATCAGCTCAGTGCAATAATGCTGGGACTGGATATTGCAGGGCCCAAAATGTCAGTCCTCTTAAGACAGGGGCTTAAAGTGGCAGGGAAAAAGAGGAAGCTGCTCCTTTACTGCTGGAGGGGAGGAAGCCGAAGCGAAAGTATGGCCTGGCTGTTTTCAAACGGGGGGATAGAATGCAGGGTACTTGAGGGTGGTTACAAGGCTTACAGGAATTATATACTGTCAGAACTTGCCAGGCCAGGGAAGATGATTGTGCTGGGAGGACTGACGGGAAGCGGCAAAACAGCAATACTGGCAGAGCTGTCGCGAATGGGGGAAAAGGTTATTGATCTTGAAGGACTGGCCTGTCATAAAGGATCTGCTTTTGGAGCCCTGGGCCAGCCGGATCAGCCTGGCTCGGAGCATTTTGAAAACCTTCTTTTCGAAGCCCTGCGAAAAACAGCGCCCGGACAACGTTTCTTTGTGGAAGACGAGAGCCATAACATAGGATCGGTGAACATACCCCACAGCTTCTTTGAAACAATGTGCAAATCAAAGGTAATTGCTCTTATGCCGGATATTAAGACACGCCTTCCAAGGCTAAGAAGGGAATACGGGGCATACCGGGCGGATCAGCTTGTCAGGTCTGTGGAAAAAATATCCAGGAAGCTCGGTGGACTGAATACTTCGAATGCCATCGAAGCTATACGGTCAGATAAGCTGGACAGGGCAATAGAAATAGTGCTGAAGTATTATGACAGGACCTACTCTTACAGCCTGTCGCAGAGGCCGGAAGGACAGGTGTTCTATATAGAATCGCCCTCGGATGATCCTTATGAGAATGCCCTGAAAGTGAAGATGATGGCCGATGAGATGGAAGACCGGGCTACTGGCGCCTGATCTCGGAAGCATTAACCCACCTGTATATTTTATCAGAGCGGCGGAGAAATGTTTCAACCGGGACAGAACAGCTTTCCCCTTTCGGGGCACGGGGAGTGATCCTGTCGTCAAGCCTTATTTCATTTACGGTATAGTGAAGCACGCCGGTGGTGGGCCCTGTAATAAGCAGTTCATCACCTTTTTGCAGGTCTCCTGTTTCCAGTTTTATCTCTGCCACTTTAAGCCTGCTAAAATAATTGCTTACCTTACCAAGGTATATCTTTCTCCTCGTGGCACTTGAACCGTAGTTGTGGCTCCATTCCCCCATTTTCCGGCCCAGATAATAACCATCCCAGAATCCCCTGTTGAAAACAGTAGCCAGTTTCTCCCTGAGCCTTTCGATAAGCTCCTGCCCGTAAAAACCGCCAAGGACGGCCTCCACGGCTTCATTGTAGGCTTCGGATACCGTTTTCACATATTCAGGTGAACGGGCCCTGCCTTCAATTTTCAATACCCGTACTCCTGCATCCAGAAGCTTATTGACAAAGCCAATGGTGCACAGGTCTTTGGGCGACATGATATATTCATTGTCTATGTCGAGCTCATAGTCGGTTTCTTTTTCCCTTACAGTGTATCCTTTGCGGCATGTCTGGTAACAGTTGCCCCTGTTGGCGGATTTATTGTTCTCATGCAGGCTGAGGTAGCATTTACCCGATATGGCCATGCACAGTGCACCGTGGGCAAACATTTCTATCCTGACCTGCCTGCCTGAAGGTCCCCGCGTATCGTCCTCAAGTATTTGCTCATGTATTTTCCTGACCTGTGACAGATTGAGTTCCCTTGCCAGTACAACGGTATCAGCCCACTGTGAATAAAATTTCAATGCATGGAAGTTGCTTATATTTACCTGTGTGGATAGGTGTACTTCAAGTCCTGCTTCACGTGCATGCTGTATGGCGGCCAGGTCGGATGCTATTATGGCAGATACACCGCTTTCTGCTGCTGTAGCTATTATCCCTTTAAGCTGTTCTATCTCTTCATCATATATTACCACGTTGAGGGTGAGGTAACTTTTAAGATTGTTATCCCTGCATGTTTTAACTATTTCAGGCAGTTCCTTTTCAGTGAAGTTATGGGATGAGCGGGCCCTCATGTTCAGCTGTTCAACCCCGAAATATACTGAGTCGGCCTTGCCCTGGATGGCCGCCATGAGTGATTCACGGGAACCGGCCGGGGCCATTATCTCTATGTCCTTCCTGTCTGTGGTCATCTGTGACTATGGTAGATAGATGTTCGTGATTATCCGGGTGCAAAGATAAGATTTATTTGGTTTTGAGAACAATACGTATAACAGTGCCCCTGGATGGATCGGAGGATTTTACAAATATTTTACCGCTGTGGTACAATTCAATTATTCTCTGGGAAAGAGACAGGCCCAGTCCCCAGCCCCTGGTCTTTGTAGTATACCCGGGTTTGAATATATTCTTCTGTGCTCCCTTGGGTATACCCTTTCCTGTATCCGCGATGTCGATGATAAGCTGTTCGGTACTGGTTGAGATGCTTATTACTATACTGCCTTCACCGTTCATTGCATCTATCGCATTTTTACATACATTCTCAAAGACCCATTCAAATAGGGGGGCATTCAGGGGAATGTTCGTATCACCGGGAATATCGTGTTCAATGCTGAAGATGACCCGTGAGCTGGATCTCCTCCTCAGGTAATTGAGACTGTTGCTTATTACTTCCAGTATATTTTCATTTTTAAGTTCCGGCACCGAACCTATTTTCGAGAATCTTTCTGTAATTTTCTCCAGGCGCTCCACATCGCGGTTCAGTTCATCCGATATATTGGTGCCGGGATACCTGCTGCTGATAAGCTCCGACAGGGCTGAGAGGGATGAGGTAGGTGTACCGAGCTGGTGAGCTGTTTCTTTTGACATTCCGACCCACACCCTGTTTTGTTCAGCCTTGCGGGACATGCTGAAAGCAATATAGGCAATCATGATGAACATCATTATGACTGCCAGCTGCACGTAGGGGTAATAAATCAGCCTGGTAAGGATAATACTGTCCTTGTAATAGATATAGTTCCTTGAGCCTTCCCCGAAATCAACAATGATGGGATCACTTTTTTCCTTGAGCCTTGCAAGCTGCCCCGGAAGATATGCAGGGTCTTTCAGTTTCAGGCTGTCGAAATTATGGTAACCAATGATATTGTCATTTTCATCGGCAAGGATAACGGGTACTGTTCTATTATTTTCAATTATTGAGAACAGGAAACCGATATATTCTTCATCTTCATTACTGTTAATGAGCTGCCGCCATGTACGGGCCAGTAATTCGGCTTTTTCCCTTTCCTCGTTTTTGAGATCGTCAACCAGCTCACCGGTATATAAGAGTGAACCCACCCCGATAATTACAGCGAATATCAGCAGTAAAAACTTCCAGATGGTTTTTTTCCTGTATATATCCAATTACTGTGGGCTTTATTTATTTAAATTTTTCTTTTTGAATAGTCTCAATAAAGGTAATTTTTTTTCACTGGTATCGGCCACCTCTGTTTTAATCGAATCTGTTTCTTCCCAGGTGATCCTGAACCTGCGGGTGTTTCCGGCAGGGACCCCGGTGATGGAATCGCCGGTATACCACCCGTATTCTTCATTCAGAATGTTTTTTATCGTTTGTTTTTCTCTTTGCAGGTCTTCCTTTATCCCTGATCTCAGTGCTTCCGTGTCATGGCTTACCCTGGACCCGTTTTTATCCCCGTTGATCCTGAGGTAGAGAGATGTCAGGCCAAGGCCGTCGTCTTCGATAAGACCAAATTCACTCACTTTTGCATTTTTCTTTTTACTGAGCAGTTCTGACAGCAATACCCTGAGGTGGTATTCATAAATGCCATTAAAACTGTGGTTACCCTCAAGGGAAATGTTAAATGCCGATGAGCTTATGTCCATCATGGGGATTGTGATCATTTCATTATTGATGATCAATTCGTTTTCCAGCCTGGAAAAGCTTATATCAGCCAGTTCATCCACTTCAATGAATCTTGACAGTTTATATGCGGGTTCAAAATCTATGAGCCTGCCATCAATGATCCGGTATTCACCATTGAGGACAAGGTCTTTTTTATTTATCCTCAACTGCCTGTCTGTAGTGGCTGAAAGGCTAATGGTACCCGTAATCAGACCATCCAGGTTTTCTGACTTTATATAATCCTGGCGAAAATCATTGAAAGTGGTGAATGTCTTATTAATGTCAATATCTTCAATATCAAACCATCCCCTCATGGCATAGCCCTTATCCCTCAGATCTGCAATTACGGCGTTTCCCGACAGTAAGCCGCTGAGGGTGTTCATGCTGAATGAGCTGATATTCACCAGGCCCGGCTGGTAAGACAGGTCAGCTTCAAAAAGGGATGCCCTGAAATTGGCCATAATGATGCTGTCACATATTATATTAAGATTAATCTCAGGCCTGGTATTCCGGGAGGAGTTTTTGTCCCTGCCAAATGCATCATTTTGCCCTGATGTGGCATTATTACCACCTGCATCCCTTTTTCCGGCCATTAACTTATCCCTGAATGAGTCAATGTCAATCCTGTCTGACCACAGGCCTGCTGTGATTCCGAGTGAAGGGTCCTTTTTCAGAAGCCAGTCGTTAAAGCCGGTGATCATCCCGTTAAGGGCAATGTTCTGGCCGTTGTAACTCATGCTGAGGTCGTCTGCCCATATATTGCCGGCAATCATTATATTTCCGTTGATATTGCTGATCTCTCCTACCAGCCCCGGCAGGACAAGGTTTACGCCATTGAGTCCCATATTAACGGAGCGTTGCAGCTCAAATATATTAAAGCTGCCCTGCCCCTTTTTGCCCGGAACAGAACCTGAGAGCCTGGCATTTAGCCTTATATTCCCGGCAGAGGAAGCAATATTTCCTTCCTTAAACAGGGCCGTTAGCTGGTCCGAAGGGAATAATCCCGTGATTATAAGGTCAATGTACGGGTTGACAAGGTCCCTGAGAAGGAAGGAACCGTAAAAGGAAGTTTTCCCGAGGCTGGCAGTGAAGCCTGCGGAGCTGACTTCAAAATTCCTGTTCTGCTTTCCAAAACTCATCCTTAGCCTGGCATGGGTACTTATATCTTCAAGCTGTATATCCGCCGATGGGATCTTAAGGGCACCACGACTCAGTTCGAGCTCAGAGCTTAATTCAAGTGCCTGGTTGCTGCCGTAAGGACCACTGATGCCTATAGAAGAAGATAACAATCCACCGATATTATGCTTATTTATAAAATCAATGTTTCCGGGCAGTATGATTTCAGCCAGCCTGTCAATTTCAGTCTTAGCGGTATGCATTACTGCAGATAATGTGCCCTCTGAGGTGAGAATCAGGCAGTTTCCTTCAAGCGGGATGCCATTGATATCCATCTCCGCCTCTTCTATCCTTATACTGTCACCGGCAAGGTGCAGTCCCGTGGAAAACTTCACTGGATATGGCCCGTTTAAGCGGTATTTCTGCCCAGTTGCCAGTCGCATCAGCACGGTGCTGCTTTTAGACTTCAGATTTGTATGGCCCCTGTCCATGGTAAGTTTGTTGGACGAGTTGTTGATAAAGATATCCAGGGCAAAGCCCCGGGATGGTACAGTGTAAGTGAAACTTGAATTATTAATATTTACATTATTGATATTCAGGTTCATCACCGAAGTATCTGTATCTTCTGCCTGTACCCAGATATCAGTATTCATTGTACCCGACTCATCCTTGCAGATATTTATTATACCCTTTTCTATATCTATACGGTCGACTATATAATTTTTATTTATGAGGGGTGCAATTTTCAGTGTAAGGATCATCCTGTCTGCGAAGAGCAGTGTGTCGGGATAATCCGTTATTATACCCGGGGTAAGGGGTGATTCGAGCAGGATATCATGCAGTTCAACAGATGCACGCGGAAACCTTTTCAACAGTGAAAAGTTCAGTTTTTCCATCGTGACAGGCGCCGACAGCCTGTTATTCAGCTCCCTGGTAAATACAGCGGATATCTTTGTTTCAAGAACAAGTGAAGCAAGGTAGAGTATAAGTACAAAGGATATACCTACAGCTGCAATATATTTAAATATTTTACCTGCACGATTCATTCATCTGCTTAATTATTTCTCCAGCAGGAAGTCCAGCCTGTCCTTTTCTGAGAATTCTGCCGGTTCATCACCTTTCCTGAACAATCTTAGTTTCCTCGGGCCAATCAGCCTCAGGCTCTCACCTTCAAGGCGGAGCATGGTTCCTTCCCTGAGCCCGGCCACATATATTCCCGGGTTAACGACAAGGAACTCCTCTATTCTCTGCTGTCGTGTCTCACCTGCATGCCCGTCGGGATTGGCGTCAAGGTAATGCGGATTGATCTGGAAGGGGATAAGATTAAAAGCATTAAAAGATGAAGGTTCCAGTATGGGCATATCATTGGTTGTCCGTATTGTGGGGCATGCCATATTTGAACCGGCGCTCCAGCCTACGTAGGGTGTGCCGCCCAGGACCTTTTCCCTTACCGCTTCAATCAGTCCCTGCTCAATAATCATTTTCAGCAACTGCCATGTATTTCCACCGCCAACAACAATGGCTTTTGCTTCTTTGACCGCACTGACAGGGTCCTGGAAATTATGTATGGATTCAATATCATGTCCCACTTCCCTGAACCTGTTCCGCACTTTTTTCTCATAATCATCGAATGAAAATGTTACGGCGGCATAGGGAATAAACAAAGCCGTGACAGCTTCTTCACCCAGGAAGTTCCGTATCTCTTCTTTCGGATAATCCAGGTACTCTTCACCTGCATTTGTTGAATTGCTTATAAGTAGTAGCCTCATGATTTATTGGATTTTAAATTAAAAATATTTTTCTGGCGCTGATCAGGATCAGGTATTACTTTAAATAAGTAATGTTTATTCGTTAATATATTGAATATTAAAACTTCACCTGAAAGAACCTTTCCTGTTTGAAGAATTATTTTTATCACCTCATTTGCCATATAGGTGCCCGTAATGCCCGGTAATACATTTATCATGCCATTTTCTGATGGTTCAGGCTTTTCGGATGCATTTTCTGTTTCCGGGTTATAGCACCTGTAGGAAGGGCCATTGTTATAATTAAAAACCGACACCTGTCCCTCAAAATGATAGATGGCACCGTGCACCATTGGTTTACCTGCAACAATACAGGCATCATTAATTATGTAACGGCTTTCGTGATTATCTGTTGCATCCACGATTACATCATATTCATCAAGCAGGTCAAGGGCAATTTTTTCAGTGAACCTGATATTAAGTATTTTAACATTGACATGATCATTTAATTCCTTCAGTCTTTGTTTGGAGATAATGGTTTTCAGTTTGCCCCTGTCATCAGCGCGGTAGAGTATCTGTCGCGGCAGGTTGCTTTCACTTACCATGTCAAAATCGATCAGTCCAATATTCCCTGTTCCTGCAGCGGTGAGGTACTGCAGCACGGGGCATCCCAGGCCTCCTGCACCAATAATGAGGACTGAAGAGTCTTTCAGTTTTTGCTGTCCTTCCTCTCCCACGCCCGGGAGCTTTATGTGCATTGCATATCGTCTTTTCTCGCTGTCAGAAAGAAGGTTCCTGTATGCCATTTTATCAATTATTATACTGAAGGCAAAGATAAGACAATTGTGGAATACATGCATCAGCCGGCACAGGTCTTCAGACAGGTGCCGGCTGCAACGGTCAGTGGTGCATGTGTGACCCGTACACATATTACCTGGAAGGCTATGTACGGGTCAGCATGTCATGTACAGGTAGAAAGTTATTTATTGTCCGGATTTTCAGTCATTAAATGAGAAGGCTATGCCGATCTGGAAGGGATAGAGTTCGGGTCCTTTGTTTTCGATGAACAGGCCGTTCATATAATATGTGGCATAGACCTGGAAGCCTTCGTATCCCAATCTTACTGTTGGCCCGTACCTCAGCACTGAAAGGCTGAAATCGTCATTTTCCTTAACCTTTTGTTTGCCCCCGTCATAATAAACCACCTTGCTGTGCGATCCTATCTTAACCCCGCCAATAACTCCTGCTGCGATGTTAAGTGTCCTGCGCGATCTTACAGGTACCTGGGCTTCAAGCATCAGGGGCATGGTAAGGTAGGTGGTTGTAAGTTTTGTCTTTTCATACTGAATGCCGTCTTCAGGGTAGTAGGGTACTATGACACCATCTTCATCCTTGGTGATATTATTGTTTCCTTCAAATTTATAATCATTGAATTCCAGTCCCAGTCCCGTTGCAATACCGAAATGCCTGGAGAAACCTATTCCGAGCTGGGCGAAATTAATATTCACATTGAATGATTTACCCGTATTAAGGTCCATATAGTTCAATTCGGACGGAAGACTCATTGAATAGTCGGATGTCACATAATTGTTTATTCCCAGTTCGAAGCCGGCCCAGTGAGGGGAAAATCGTCTCCTGTCCCGCCTGCGCATTTCTTTGTCATCCTCATCCTGGTAGAATTCTTCTTCCTCGTATTTTTTCCAGTCCATTTTCGTTCCTTCAGGAGTTTCCAGAATTTCGAGGCCACGCCGTCCCATCCTGATTTTAACATTTTCATCAGCAGCTTCCACCTCGAACCAGTCGCCACCTATGGTTACCCTGGTATTATTTGCATCCTCGGTGACTTTCAAAACCTGGTTTTTCCTTAGATTGATTTCCGTTGTGTCCTGTGCCGAGGCACACAGGGGACCCATCAGCATAAAAGGCATGATTATTAAAAAAGCTATTCTTTTCATGATAAGTTCAATTTTTGGTTTGTTTTTCTGCTCAGACGCAGGAGGGTGGTCGAAAGTTACAGCCCCGTATTGCTTTTTTTGAAATCATGGTCAATTTTGAGCAGCTCACTGGTAAAGCGCAAATTCTGCAGCCTGCCATCCTCGCTTTGACCGGCCTGGAATTCCATATTCCATCCCAGCAGGCTATTAACACCCTTGATGCCTGCATCGGCAATTTCCCATGCTTTAAGGTTTTCAACTCCCGGGTCTTCCTCATCCAGTATGCTCTTCCTGAACTGGAATGCCAGGAATTCCCTGACAGTCATTTTCATGTTGTCCATTGTTCCGGGTGGCAGGCTTATATCGTAGGGTTCTGTCTCGGCAAGCAAATAACGAACCTCAACATTATCAAGTTTTATTTCTTCACGAACGGGGATTGTGCTCACAGCCAGGTGTATTTCCGCTTTGACAGGTGTGGGGTCGGACTTTATGCTTTGGGCGGGGTGGACAGCCTGGTTTTTCGAACTTTCTGCTCCGGTGGTGCTTCGGCTTTCCCGGTTTTCCGTTCCGCCAATGACCTGGCTTTGCGGGCTTTCCGTTACGGCGATGACCCGGCTTTGCGGGCTTTCCGTTCCGGTATGTTCCGAAGGTGGATTCTCATCACCGGTATCAGGCCGGGATGATTCTTCCCGGATTGTTTCTTGAGCCTGGTCTTCACCAGCTGAAGCAAGCACCTGCCTGTCAGGTGATGGTACAGGGGCTTGCCGGTTTAAAATGAGGAAGAGGCCTGCAAGAATGGCTACTGATGCGGCTGTTGAGAGTGCTGTAAGCATTATTCCCGTCCTTCGCCTCCGGGCCGGTATTTTTAGGAGCATTGATTTTCCAGTGTACTCTGACTGATCTGCTTTAAGCTTTATTTTTTCATATATGCCCAGGTTTTTCCTGAAGCGCGGATCTGTTTTAGCGAGCGCTTCAATTTCCCTTTTTTGCTTATCGTCCAGGTCGTTTTCCCAGTAGGCTATTGAAAAATGTTCAAGCTGTTCATTTGTTAACTCGTCGGGTGTGCGCAAAAGTTCATTTTTGTCGGGGCTGCTGTGTTCGGGCGGACTGACGGAGAGACCGGGATAATCTTCAAATTCAGCCTTGAGATCAGGATTATCAGACAGGAAATCCATCAGCACCTCCGCCTGGAAAGCGTCGAGCCGACCATCGTAATAGTCGGTAATCCATATTTGATAATTTTGCCTGTTAATAATCATGTCACACCAATACTTCCATTTTACCAATCATTTTACGAAGGGCCATCCTGCCCCTGTAAATATTTATCTTAACCTGTGCTTCCGTTTGTCCTGTTATCTCGCCTATCTCACTGTAGCTGTATCCTTCATAATCCCTCAGCAGAATTACCGTTCGCCAGCTTGCGTTCAGCCGGTCAAGGCACTGATGCAGTATTTCATTAAGATCAGTGTAGGACTGCTCGTGTGCAAGATCGGGCGGTGAATCAACGGCAACCAGCTTTTTCTCTTTCCTGAGAATGTCTATCATCGTGTTATGTGAGGTGGAAAACAACCATGATTTTGCCTTTGGATAATCAATTTTCTCCACGTTGATCCATAGTTTCTCATAGCAGTCCTGCACCACATCCCTGGCTTTGTCCCGGTCACCCATGCTTTTCAGAACAAACCTGTATATGCGGTCAGAGTATTCTTCAACTGCTTTATTATACTCCTGTGGTGTCATAGTTACTTATCGAGTGTACGACGGATAAAGTTATAAAAAAGTTACAGGGGAAATTTACCTGTCCATCCATTTTTTAAAATCAGCAACGCGATCCCTGCTCACAACAACATCATCATTCTCATCCTGACCGTCAAGGATCAGTTTAAGCCTGCTGGATGAATAGGCTATTATGTCTTTTATGGCATTGATATTCACTATATAATTCCTGTTGACCCTGTAGAATTTTTTCGGATCAAGCATTTGCTCAAGCCTGTCAAGCGAGAAATCAATGGCGTAATCACGTCCGCTGCCCCTTGAGATGAAAGCACAGCCTTCACGGATAAAGAAATAATGTATATCAGCTACCTGCACAGGCCGGTAATGCTGTCCTACTTTGATGAGGAAGCGCTCCCTCCTGCCGGTTTCCATTTGTTTGAGCAGGCTGTTTATAATCGAATCATCCGCTTTCCGGCCATGTATCTTTCTGAACTTGTCGATTGCCTTCCCAAGGTCTTCCGCTTTTATGGGCTTGAGAAGATAGTCAACGCTGTTTACCCGGAAGGCCCTGATGGCATATTCATCGTAAGCCGTAGTGAATATTACAGGGATGTTAATATTGATATTTTCAAAAATTTCAAAGCATAAGCCGTCGTCGAGCTGGATATCCATAAATACAAGATCGGGGGGATGATTGTTAAGGAACCAGTTGCTTGACTCCTCCACTGATTCAAGGATGGCGGCTATGGTAATTGTATCGTCAAGATCATTAAGCATCCTTTGAAGTTTCAGGGATGCCGGTTTTTCATCTTCAATTATCAATACTTTCATTCACCTGCTTATTAAGTGGTATCTGAACAATATAATTATGGCCGTCATCATTTATTTTCAATTCTTTACCTGTAATCAGCTTAAGCCTTTCTTTAAGATTCTCAAGACCCAGTTTCATTGTTTCCATGACATTTTTCCGCTGTAAGTTATTGCGCACCACAAGGTAATAATTATCCCGTTCAATATCTATCACGAGGGGATGTTCACGTGAGGCCGTATTATGCTTGATGGCATTCTCGATCAATATCTGTAATGAGACGGGTGTTATCATCAGCCCGGTGGTATCGCCGGTGTTTATATTCAGGAAGATCTTATCCTTTTCCCTGAGGTCATATAGTTTGAAGAAAGCCCTGGCGAAACTGATTTCATCATCCAGGGGCACATACTCCTTCTCTTCATTTTCAATTACGTACCTGTATATTCCGGCTAATTCCTGTATGTACTTCTCTGCCTCACCGGGATCGGAGTGTACCAGCTCAGACAGGGTGTTCAGGCTGTTGAAGAGAAAATGGGGATTAACCTGTGATTTAAGTGACATATACCTGTATTTCAGGTTGGATTCCCTGAGTGCATTTTCGGAGGCTACGGTTCTTTGCCATATATAATAAAAAAATGCTGCAGAACCTATCAGCACCCATATGGCAAATTGCTTTATTGCAGCCGGGACTTCAACACTGAATAGATGGCTGAAGAAATTTGTGGTATCCAGGTCCTGGAAGATAAAATACAGGAACACTCCGCCGCTTATCAGCAATAACTGTATTGTAAGCAGTCCGGCTGCAACTATTAATACAGACGGGATAATCTTCTTTCTCAACCTTGACAGGGGTATATGAGTGTACCTTTTCAGTATAAGCCGGGCTATTCCCAGGGGTATAAGAATGTTAAGGAAGATCATTATAGCAAAAAATACAGTTTCCAGGCCCAGGGGATTTCCCGTTTGTATCCATTTGAAGACTATCGCATACACTATGCTGAAAGCAGCAACAAGCAGAATGACTATTAAATTTTTATTCTTTTTCATCTCTTACAAAATTAATGTTTACCTGATTAATTACATCTCACTTTTCCGGGCATAAGAAGTCTTATATCCGGACTTAAATATAAAATGCCGGGAAGCAGTGTGAAATTAAATCTGGCCGGATCGTAATATTTGATTGTTGAATCGTAAATAATCTCAGCTGGCAGGTTCACGAATAAAATCAAATGCCTCTTCTGCAGACTGCGACGAAGCATTAATCACACGGTAATTAGTTAATTCCCATTTATTTATCACTTTCTCCAGGAAGTTATCCCTGACTGTAAGGATAATAATACCCTCATTTCTTTTCAGTAAAAAGGAAAGGCAGTCAGACCAGCCCCT
>JBNJHQ010000013.1:0-15819 GCA_051748705.1 Bacteroidota bacterium
CTGTCAAGATCTGAACTGGATAAGATTTCTTCAACTGAATACAGTGAAGACCCTTTTGTAAGGGAACAGCAGATAAAAACTGACATGATGAAGGCAGTTATAGGTGACAGGAACAAACGCCCTTCAGTGGAAACCTCACTCCATAACCTGATTGATTTTCCCTGGGTCGTTCACACGCACCCGACATCAATAAATGCACTGCTGTGCTCAAAAGGTGCAGAAACTGTAACGCAGGAGCTATTTGGCAATAAAGTGCTCTTCCTTGATTATGTAAACCCGGGTTATGAACTTTTTAAATATGCCGAAAAGAAAATAAACAGATACTCGGAGCTTTATGGCGTTCAGCCTGACATTATCTTTCTTGGTAACCACGGAATTGTAGTGTGCGGATCTGATGCAAAGGATTTATACAGGAAAACAGATCGGTTGATCAACTCTGTTAAAACACACTTTAAATCAAAACTGCCATCAATTGTAGAATATTCACCTGATGCTGATACAGGAGAATTATTAGGGAAATTGAATAATTACTTTAAGAACCTTGACCTTGTGCCTCTTTTAAGGAATAATGAACTTATTCAGTCAATAGTTGGCGAAGAAGAATACTTTAAAGAATCCGCCCGTCCCTTAACACCCGATAATGTTGTTTATTGCAAATCCGAATATCTTTTTTCCATGGGTGATGCTGATAATCTTATTGCTGATATTGAGCTGTTTAAGCAGGACAGGGGATACCTTCCCCGGGTAATTGCACTGGAGCGTAAGGGAATTCTATCTGCCGCATCGGACAGGACAGCAGCAGAGACTATCCTGGATGTTTTCCAGGATATGCTGAAAATCAAACTTCTGTCTGAGAATTTCGGAGGTCCCCGTTTCCTTAACGATGAACAGGTTCAATTTATCGATAACTGGGAAGCTGAAAATTACAGGCGCAGCATAAGGTATTGACAATATTACGTATCTTGTGAAAAATAATTAAAGAAAATTACTCATGATGAAAATGAAGATACAACTACTTATATTCTTGCTGCTTGCTTTAATATGTATGCCTTCAGGACTTCACGGACAGGAATCGGTAGCGAGAGGTAAAGTCACAACCTATGACAGCATCCCCCTGCTTAATGCTGAAGTAAAGGCAAAGGGAACGGGCATGGAGGTTAAAACAGATTCCCTCGGGAGATTTTCAGTAAATTGCCTTGATGACGATAAACTAATCGTAAATGCCAGGGGTTTCAGAAGGGAAAGAATTAAAGTAAATGCTGGCGAAACAGGTC
This sequence comes from Bacteroidota bacterium, assembly GCA_051748705.1. GTDB lineage: Bacteria > Bacteroidota > Bacteroidia > Bacteroidales > VadinHA17 > UBA9300. The sequence goes on from JBNJHQ010000013.1 coordinate 1,275, forward strand.
TCCATATAAACCTTGAACTTAAGGACGATCCAAGAAGCATGGAGCTTGCCCTGGGACCTGACGGACATATACGAGAAGCCGACAAGCAGAAAATAAGTACAATCAATGACAAAGAAGTTGATTTTTCCACGTACTCCAATATCTATGATGCTCTCAGGGGACGTGTTGCAGGAGTCAATATCGTAGGAAATATAGTCTATATAAGGGGACAAACCACTATAGGATCAGGCGATGCCGAAGCTTTGTTTGTGGTGGATGGTATTATCGTCAGCAAGGAGGTTTTCTCAACTATCCCGACCAGTGATATTCAGAATATCAGGGTGCTGAAAGGCTCTTCGGCGGCAATATACGGATCCCGTGGAGGTAACGGTGTTGTTGAAGTTGATACTAAAAGAGGAAAGTTTAAGTAAAGCCACAATAAATAATCCGGCCTTGCTAACATATCCTGATGACTGCTCCGCGCCCCATGGAGGACGTAGCTGTGCATTATAGCCCACAAAACAGTGATTATGCCAGGTTTGAGCGTCCACAGCTTTTTTTGAAGAATGGGAAGCCCTCTTACTTGTATGCTCCTTCAGGAAAGAATATTTATGGTGTCGGTTGTACAATAAGTTATGTACTGAAGTAAAAATTAATAAAGCTTATGTCAAGATTATTTATAACAATAGCAGGTATTTTTGTTTGGATGATGTGTGCTGTTAAGGCTCAGGATGTGGCTGATGTTCCCATTCCGACTCAAGCCCAGTTAGATTGGCAAAATGCCGAACTGGTTGCTCTTTTTCATTATGATTTGCATGTCTTTGATGGAAAAAAATATAAGCAGCAAAAAAACAGGATTACACCCATCGCCGATTATAATATTTTTAACCCAACTAGATTAAATACTGATCAGTGGATAAAAGCAGCAAAAGATGCAGGATGTAAAATTGCAATCTTAACTGCTACTCATGAAACCGGTTTTGCTTTATATCAAAGTGATGTGAATCCTTATTGTCTGAAAGCTTTAAAATGGTGTGATGGGAAAGGAGATATCGTAAAGGATTTTGTGGAATCATGTCACAAATATGGCGTGAAACCCGGAATCTATATAGGTATCCGCTGGAATTCTTTTTACGGCATCCACGATTTTAAAGTGAATGGCAACAATCAATTTGCAGAAAACCGTCAGCAATATTATAATCGTATATGCGAAGGAATGGTTGAAGAATTAATGTCACGTTACGGTGATCTGGCCATTGTGTGGTTCGACGGGGGCGCGCATGGGCCAGAACAGGGTGGTCCTGATGTGTTGCCCATCTTTGAAAAATACCAGCCCAACTGCCTGTTTTATCATAACCTGCAGCGCGCTGATATACGCTGGGGCGGAAGTGAGTCAGGCACTGTGCCTTATCCCTGTTGGGGAACTTATAATCAACCTTCCTGGTTTGAAAACAGGGGGGACGATGTTGGATTTAAACCCCTTAAACATGGATATCCGGATGGGAAATATTATATGCCTGCCATGAGCGATGCGCCTCTCCGTGGATATACCGGCCGCCACGAGTGGTTCTGGGAACCGGGGGATGAGGAGCACATTTTTCCGCTGGAAAACCTGATAAATATGTACTACAAATCAGTGGGGCACAATTCTACCCTGATTATGGGACTGACGCCAAATCCGGATGGTTTGTTATCCGAACCCGATGTAATACGACTGAAAGAGTGGGGCGATGAAATAAAGCGACGGTTTTCAAATCCGCTGGCAACAGCATCAGGCAAGAGTAAGCAACTTAAAATCAGCTTAAAAAACAATCAAAAAATAAATCACATTATTCTTCAGGAAAATATTGCCAAAGGAGAACGCGTTAGGGAGTTTGCTCTTGAAGGAAAAACATCTGATGGCTGGCATACAATTTTTGAAGGTTCCTGCATCGGTCATAAATTTATTTATAGGTTTGAAGATATCGAAATTTCTGAGGTTCGCTTAAATATTATTGAATCAAAAGGGGAACCACAAATTAAAAACTTTCAAGTTTTCAATGTGTATTAAAAGCACAAATATGAAAAGATATTTATTGATGTTATGCCTGGTTTTTTTCGTTGTGGTTTCTTTTTCACAGAAAAAGAAGGAAATTGATGTATATTTAATAGGAGGCCAGTCAAACGCAAGCGGTCAGGGATATATGAAAAATATACCATCTGATTTTGAAGTAGATAAATCGGTACATTTTTTTTATTCCCAGAAATCAGGAGGTGGTGCTACGGCCCTTGAATGGGGGCCTTTGTGCCAGGCATCAGAGACTCCGGATAAGTTTGGTGTTGAATTGAGTATGGGAACAATGCTAAAGCAACTTAATCCGGATAGAGAAATTGCATTAATAAAACATGCTTTGTCTGGCTCAAACTTATATAATCAATGGACTCCCGGAAAGAATAAAAATGATACAGAAAACTTTGGACCTGAATTTAAAAAGTTTATTCACACAGTTGAACAAGGCTTGAAAGAACTGGAGGCTAAAGGATTTAAACCTAAGATTAAAGCAATGGTTTGGCAGCAAGGCGAAGCCGATGCCCGTGACATTGCGGGAATGGAAAACTCCAGGAATTATGGTAAAAATCTTCATCGCTTTATAAAAAGAATACGAGAGCAATTAGGTGTACCGAAAATGTTGTTTGTCTATGGATATGTAATTCCAGTGCCGCTGGATAGATTTACTGGCAGGGAAGAAGTTCGTGCAGCACAAAAGAATCTTGACCAGAATTCTGGTCATAAATTGGCATTAAAAAGAGCTTTTGTAGTTGAAACAGACGATTTACCTCTGCGTTGCGATGAACCAAATTCTCCTTACCCGGATGATAAGGTTCACTTTAATACTTCTGGAATTTTAGAGTTGGGAGAACGTTTTGCAAACAAAATTAATCAGGAATTAAAATGAGAATAAAGTCCTTTATAAGTGTCGCTGCCTTTTTAATTATTTGCTATGGATGTTTGTATGAGGGAAAATCAAAAAATGATAAACCCAACATCCTGTTTATTTTAGTTGATGATTTAGGGTGGGCGGATTTGGCTTATACAGCTAGCAAATTCTATGAAACCCCCAACATTGATAAGTTGGCTGCTTCCGGCATGGTTTTTACAGATGCTTATGCAGCAAGTCCGGTGTGTTCGCCTTCCCGGGCAGCCATTATGACCGGTAAATATCCTGCCCGTCTGAACCTGACTGACTATATTCCGGGGAACAGGCATTACGGTCCGCATAAAAATCAAAAACTGGCTTCTCATACATTTAAACTTCAGCTTGATCTGGAAAATCATACTATAGCAGAAGCTTTCAAAGATGCTGGCTATAATACTTTTTTTGCAGGCAAATGGCATCTCGGTGAGGAAGATAAATACTATCCACATTATCAGGGATTCGATATAAACAAGGGGGGTAACAAAACAGGCACCCCCGCCGGAGGCTATTTTGCCCCGTACAACAACCCGCAGCTTGAAGACGGGAATGAGGGGGAATATCTCACTGACCGGATTACAGATGAAACCATCGACTTTATCAGAAAAAATAAAGGCAATCCTTTTTTTTCTTTTTTGTCGTTTTACACGGTGCATCTTCCCATGCAGGGAAAACCTGAAAAAGTGGATAAATACCGCAATAAGCTTGCTCAAATGAGTTACGACGAAAAAGAGTTTGTTAAAAAAGGGGTGACATACTACAAGCAATGGCAAAATATGCCTCACTATGCAGCCATGGTGGAAAGTATGGATGAAAATGTGGGGCGTTTGTTAAAATTTCTTGAGCAGGAGCAGCTTGCTCAAAATACGATCGTTGTATTCACTTCCGACAATGGTGGAATGGCCACGAGCAACCGGACGGATAATATTCCCACCACTAACATTCCGCTGAGGGCCGGGAAAGGATATCTGTACGACGGAGGCATAAGGGTGCCATTGATCTTTCGCTGGCCCGGGAAAATAGAAGCTGGCTCCACAACTGATTTCCCGGCAACCGGGACAGATTTGTACCCTACTTTGTTGGATTTAGCCGGGATACAGCTCAAGCCGCAACAGCATCTTGATGGTATCAGCGTGAAACCCCTGCTTGAAGGCCGGAAGATGGACGAAAGACCATTGTTCTGGCATTATCCCCATTATAGCGGGGGCCTTGGAGGACGACCCTCAGGAGCCGTAATATCAGGTGATTATAAACTCATTGAGTTTTTTGAGGATAATCGTATCGAATTATATAATCTTAAGAACGACATCAAAGAAACAACAGACCTGGCTAAAGCCAAACCTGAAAAGGCAGAAGAATTAAAACAATTATTGCACCAATGGAGAAAGGATGTCGGCGCGCAAATGCCTTATCCGAATCCCGCATATAATGGGCAGGAATAATCAACGCAGACATCAAAATAAAATATAAAAAATTTTGAACGAGCAAAACAAATAATCGATGAGAAAAATTGTTAGTGCAATTGCAATACTGGTACTATTTTCCTGTTCAACTGAGCCTGTTGTGGGACCCCACAAAAAGTACAATCTTGAATTTTCAGAACTTGCCTCTTCCTGGGATGAAGCTATGCCCCTTGGCAACGGCATGGTGGGCAACCTGGTATGGCAAAAAAATGGGAAACTGCGTTTTTCGCTCGACCGTGCCGATTTGTGGGACCTGCGCCCCATGGCGAATATTGACTTTGATAAATGGAAGTTTCAGGATGTATATGAGCACTGGAAAAATGATAAATATAACGAAGTACAGGCTGCTTTCGACATTCCTTACGATCAGAGTCCGGCACCTTCCAAAATACCGGCCGGCGCTCTGGAGTTTGATATTGAACAATTAGGAAAAGTTCAATCCGTAAAGTTAGATCTAAAAACAGCCACCTGTACTGTTGAATGGGAAAGCGGCGCCAGGCTGACTACCTTTGTGCATGCCGAAAAACCGGTGGGATGGTACCGGTTTGAGAACCTTGAACAAGCAGTGAAAGTTTTTTTGGAATCGCCGGCTTACGATCGTGAAAGCGAAGAAGGTCCTACCAGCCAGTCGCGTAACAAGCTGAATGAACTGGGTTATTCTCAAGGTGAAATTGATAAAGGAAAAAACTTTTATACTTACAATCAACAAGGCTGGGGCGATTTTTCGTACCAAATCCACACTGAGTGGCAGGAGGATGGAAACAGCCTTACCGGCTGCTGGTCGGTTTCCACGTCAAACAAAGGCTGGGAACCCAAACCGGAAGCAAGTGTGTTAGTCGCAGAGGTCTTTCTGGAAGGAATGGAAAAATCTTACAAGGACCACCTGGATTGGTGGGCATGGTATTGGACACAGTCGGATGTTTCCATTCCTGATTCGCTTTTGCAGAAACAATATTACATGGAAATTTATAAGTTTGGATCGGCGGCCCGTGCAGATGCTCCTCCTATTGCTTTGCAGGCGGTTTGGACTGCTGACCATGGCAAACTTCCACCATGGAAAGGGGATTTTCATCACGATCTGAACACTCAATTAAGCTACTGGGCTGCTTATGCTGGAAACTACCTGGAGATGGAAGAGGGTTTTATCAACTGGCTTTGGAAATACCGGCCAACATTCAAAAAATATACCCGCAGCTATTTTGAAACCGGAGGGATGAACGTTCCTGGGGTAACCACGCTCGAAGGCAAGCCCATGGGTGGTTGGATACAATATTCAATGGGGCCAACAATTGCCTCCTGGCTTTCGCACCACTTTTACCTGCACTGGCGCTATTCTATGGATCGACAATTTTTGGAAGAAAAAGCCTACCCATGGATAAAAGACGTAGCTAATTTTCTCGATGAGTTTGCTATTAAGAAGAATGGAAAAAGAAAATTGCTCATTAGTTCGAGTCCTGAAATTTTTGATAACTCAAGAAAAGCATGGTTTGCCGAAACAACCAATTTCGATTTGGCGCTTATCCGGTGGACTTATGAAAAAGCAGCAGAAATGGCCCGTGAGCTGAACCTTAACAATGAAGCGGAGAAGTGGGAGCAGATACTCACAGAATGGCCTCAACTGGCCGTCGATCCGGAAACCGGACTGATGTTTTCGCCAGGATTATCTTATCAGGAATCGCACCGTCACTTCTCCCACCTGATGGGTTTTCACCCGCTTGGACTCGTGGATTTTTCCAAAGGTGAAGAAGATAAAAAAATCATTCAAAATACACTGAATAATCTGGAGGGAGTTGGTCCTGACTATTGGACAGGTTATTCCTATAGCTGGCAGGCCAATTTGTATGCTCGAGCTTTTGAAGGCGAAAAAGCTGCCGAGGCCCTCCGCATTTTCGCAGAATGTTTTTGTCTGAAGAATTCATTTCATGTTAATGGTGACCAGTGTAAAGCCGGGCACTCAAGGATGACTTACCGGCCATTTACCCTTGAAGGTAACTTTGCCTTTGCTTCTGCCATCCAGGAAATGCTGATACAAAGTCATACAGGTGTGGTAAAACTGTTCCCGGCAATTCCTGCAGACTGGATGGATGTTTCTTTTTCAACCCTGCGCACCCGGGGCGCATTCCTTGTTTCTGCCACCATGAAGAAAGGTGAAGTAAGTAAAGTGGAGATTAGCTCTGAAAAAGGAGGAGAAATAATATTGGAAAATCCGTTTGGTAATGTTGAATTTTCATCTGCTAAAGAATATTTTAAGGATGCACAGTATATAAAACTTAATTTAGCTGAAGGAGAGAAAGCAGTTCTTAACCGTTTTAAAGAGAGTCATTAGAATGAAGCATCGCACAGTACTAATCCGCAATTTCCTGCTTTTATTCGTGCTTCTGCCTTTTTGTTCAAGTTCACAGGAAAAGTTGGATCTTTTTATCTGGGCTGGCCAGTCAAATGCACAGGGATGGATGGAAGATGCTGCTTATTACCCGGAAGAAGGGAAGGAACTGGACGAATCAATTCTTTTTAACTGGACTTTTGTAGACAATGAAAATACTGCCCGGGATTATTATTTAAACCTGAACCATCTCCTTGTTGAAACACCCCGCCTGGCTGCTGTAATCTGGATGCCTGCACAGCTTCTCGGACAGGAATCGGTCGTGAGCGCTAAGGTCACAAGCTATGACAGCATACCATTGCTTAACGCTGAAGTAAAGACGCGGGGAATGGGTATGAGTGATATTCAAAATATCAGAGTAAAAGGATCGATGGCCACAATATACTGTTACAGGGGAGGTAATGGTGTTATTGAAGTAGATACAAAGCGCGGAAAGTTTAAGTAAAGCCACAATAAAAAGAACCGGCTGACCTTCAGCCGGTTCTTTTGTGCCCAGAACAGGACTCGAACCTGCACGTACTTGCGTACACTAGTCCCTGAAACTAGCGCGTCTACCAATTCCGCCATCTGGGCTTGAAAACTGTACCCTTAACTCATATTTCAAAAATGCGATGCAAAAATAAGGGAAATTTTAACAAAGAAGAAGAAAGAAAGAATAAAAAAAATTGGCTCATTTTGCCTCATTCCTAAAATGGCCCGGCTATAAAAAGACTAAGGTCCTGTGCTTAATATTATTTTATTAGGATAAGTTGAATAACAAATTGTAATACCTTGAAATTTTCTCCTCCAGGTGATCTACAGATATATACTTGCTTTCCCTGAGGTATTCCTTCCCCTCAAAATAGACCAGTATGGTTGGTGCTGAATAGACACCGGCTGATGATGTCAGGTGTGGGTTGGCGGAAGCATCAATGGATAATAATTCCAGCTCCGGAAACACCGTGGATGCCATGGTCTCAACTTTTGGCCTGAGACTGTTGCAGCTTGTGCACCCGGGACTAAAGTAATATACCAGCAATGCAGGCGATGTATTGATTCTTTCCGTTAAAGTCTTGATGTCCATTTAATGTTAATTATATGCCATGTAATTTCAGAGAAGAAACATAAATTTGTGGTAAATTGTTTAAAACGTGATGAATATTAGTAAGAATACCGGTTACCAGGAACTTCATCGAAAAGGTATTTTGAGGGAAAGAGCTGACAGGCTGCTGGCATCAATGTCATCATGCAATCTGTGCCCCAGGAATTGCCTGGTCGACAGGCTCAATGAAGAAAAAGGTATATGTAAGACGGGAAGACAGGCTGTGGTGTCTTCATATTCTCCGCATTTCGGGGAGGAAAAGCCTCTTGTCGGAACTTATGGTTCAGGAACGATATTTTTTACTAACTGCAACCTGCTGTGCATGTTCTGCCAGAATTATGAGATATCACACCTGGGAAGAGGAACTGAAGTAAGTGATGAACAACTGGCTGGGATAATGATGGACCTGCAGTATCACAAATGTCATAATATTAACCTGGTAAGTCCTTCTCATGTTGTACCACAGGTACTGTCGGCAATAGATATTGCAGCAGGAAAAGGACTGGAAATTCCTGTTGTATTTAATACCGGATCTTATGATAAGGTGGAAACAATCAGGGAACTCGAAGGAGTGGTTGATATCTATATGCCCGATTTTAAGTTCTGGTCCCATAGCCTTGCCTTGAAGACATGCAGTGTGACTGATTACAGGCAGGTAGCGGTGAATGCTATTGGAGAAATGTACAGGCAGGCCGGTGATCTTGAGATTTCTGAAGAGGGACTTGCCAGAAGGGGTCTGCTTCTGCGTCATCTTGTTATGCCGGGATATACGGACGATTCTAAAAGAATACTTGAGCATATTAAGAAAGAAGTGTCAGAAAATACTTACATAAATATTATGGCCCAATACCATCCCTGTGGCCAGAGCTATGGTGATGCCAGCCTTGGCAGGGCCCTGGAACTTAAAGAATACAGGGAGGTGCTTGATTTTGCCATTAAGCTGGGGTTTCAACGCATTGATTATTAGGTTGAAATATTACTTTTTCAGCTATTATGCAATCCATAGCCGCAAATGTTAAATGATAAATATTACTTGACTGTTCTGACTTTTTTTCGTATTTTAAGTACGAGAATTTTTGGTTACGGGTAATAAATCAAATAATTAATTATGGGTAAGAATATTGGCGTATGGCTTGACAAAGAGAAAGCCTATGTTATTTCCGTGAATGGAGGTAAACACCATATCGAGAAGATTGAATCACAAGTGGAATCACGGGTTCGTTACCAGGGTGAGACAAAATCCTATTCAAGAAAAGGTGGTGCATTTTTCAATCCTTCCAAGAAAAGAACCAAGAGGGAGAAACATCAGCTTAATGACTACCTCGCTGATCTTTCAGGCAAGCTGTCAGATGCTGAAAATATTCTGATTTTCGGCCCGGCTGACGTGAAAAAAGAATTGAGGAAAGTCCTGATCAAAAGAAAGTATAAACCCGCAATCCATATGGAATCTGCTGAACAGATGACAGAAAACCAGATGGTTGCAAAAGTTAAAGATCATTTCAGGTAAGAACAGTTTCAGTCTGCTATAGAGTCATATATACTCTGCAGTATCCCGGTCCTGATATTCATATCATACAACAGGCTGTTTTCACGGGTGGGGTATACCCTGTTTGAAAGGAAAACATAGCTGAGTTCATATTCAGGGTCAACCCATACAAAGGTACCTGTGAAACCGGAATGCCCGAAACTTGATGGTGAAGCACCGGGACAGGGATAGTCATCACCTGTGCCATCATCTTCATCAATAAGTGGCTTGTCAAAACCAAGTCCGCGCCTGTTTTCATTTTCCGGGTACTGGTAACTCGTATACTCTTTTATTACTGCTTCCTCTATTATTTGCTCACCACCATATTCGCCATCCCTGCGATACATCTCCATCAGTTTGATAAGATCATTGGCCGTGGCAAAAAGACCTGCATTTCCTGAGAATCCTCCCATCATGGCTGCCCCTTCATCATGTACATAGCCATGTAAGAGCTGTTTCCTGAACAGGGTGTCAATCTCTGTGGGTACGATACTGGTCTCGGGATAGAACCTGAATGGATTGAATACAATATCATAGGCTCCCAGCTTGTGGTATATATTCCTGTAAAGAAAATCTTCATAGTTTTCCCCGCTTAATTCCTCGATAATTGAGGGAATCAGGAAAAATACAAGTCCTGAATACACATACTCCTTTTCTCCTGTGGCGGAGCGTTTTATGGCCCTTTTTATCCTGTTGAAATAATTGCGATGAACATATAGTCCGTTGGCTACATTGCCGGGATAGCGCTCCGACTGCTCTCTTTTTATCGTCCACCATTTATATTTGCCACTGTTGCGAAGGGTGCTTTTCCAGTATGGGATCCATGGATAAAGACCGGCCTGGTGCGCAAGTATTTCCCGGAATATGAGGTCTTTCTTGTCTGAAAACCTCATTTCAGGCACATAGTCTATCAGCCTGTCGTCGACAGAAAAAAGACCGTCGCCGTCTAACTTCATCAGTCCGGTGGTCGAGGCTGCTACTTTTGTTACAGATGCAAGATCGTACAGGTCATTTTCCTCAACATTAATCCTCGATTGGTAAGTATGGGACCCGTAACTCTTATGGAAAAAAACAATGCCTTTCCTTGCCAGTATGACTTCACAGCCTGGATAGGCACCTGCTTCCACACCCGACAATGCAAGTGAGTCAATCTTTTTTTCAATGATACCCGAAGGAATACCCGCATCTTCAGGATAGCCATACTGGAGCCTGGTATTTCCAGGTGTGATTAAGCCGAAACCCTGACTGTATTCCTTGTTTATGCTTACGGGTAGCTTGCCATGCCCTCCGATACCACCGAAAATAAGCTGTGCCGAAAGTTCTTCGGTGAAAATATTTTCCTGGTATGCCAGGATTAAACCCTCTGACTCCTGCAAACCCTCTGAACGGTCAATGGCATAGGGATTGCCAAAATATACTGCCACAAGATTTACCTTCTTATTTAAATCCCTTATAAATTTTTCCTGACTGTTACTGATACCGAAATTTCTGAATGGACGCTGATCCGTTCCAAAAACCCCGGCAATTACAAGGTCATATTTCTCCAGCTCTTCCAGGGCACTGTCACCTTCAGCCATCCCTTCGGTCCAGTAAAAATTGTCTGTCCTGGTATATTTTTCCAGCATCGATTGGAATGCTGTCTTTTTATTGCTGTTGATGGCAATACAGGCTATCTTCGTTTTATCCAGATTTTTAAGAGGGATAATATTATCCTTATTGTTTAAGACCGTTAATGCATTGGCGTACAGCTTCCTGATAAAGGAGAGGTTATTATTGTGATTCGATCTTTCAACAGCCAGCCCGGCATCAGGTTTTACGGCAAATAAACCCGACCAGTACTTGAAAGCCAGGATTTTCCTGCATGTATTCTCAATCTGTTCATAGGAAATCCTTCCCTGGTCATAGAAATCTTTTATCCTGTTAATTGCCAGCCCGGCATCCAGTACATATTCTATGATGTCATTGCCTGCTTCATATGCCATGGCGTCAGCCTCACCAGGTGCATAATAATCAGTTAAACCTCTCATGTTCATGGCATCTGTTAATGCCAGGCCCCTAAATCCCATCTCTTCCTTTAGTAAACTGGTCATAACAGGTTTTGACAGGGTGGAGGGCAGGTTGGAAGTGCTATCCAGTGCAGGAATACTTAAATGAGCTGACATAACAGCCCCAATGCCTCCATCGATGACTTTCCTGAAAGGATATAGCTCAAGGCTGTCAAATCTTTCCCTGCTATGTTTTATCAAAGGGAGGTCATAATGTGAATCAGTGCTTGTGTCGCCGTGTCCCGGAAAATGTTTGGCAGTGGCAAGTATACCATTGTCCTGCATACCGCTGAAGTACATATGCACCTTTCCAGCTACAAGATTCCTGTTTTCACCAAATGACCTGTAATTAATCACGGGATTATCTGGATTATTATTGATATCCGCTACCGGCGCCAGGTTAATGGTCAGACCCAGAAGCTTGAATTCCTCTGCTACCCTTTTACCCATCTCATATATCAGTGAATCATTGTTTATGGCTCCCAGTGTCATCTGGTATGGGTAGTCCTGCATGTGATCGAGACGCATTCCGGCTCCCCACTCGCCATCAAGCGCTATGGCAAGCGGAACACGGGAAACAGACTGGTAGTGATTGATAAGCTCCACCTGCCTGGAAGGCGTTCCCTGGAAAAATACAAGCCCGCCAATTGCATGCTCCCTTATCGCCCTGTCTATCTCTGTGTAATGGCCAATATCCCTGTTTGACCAGGTTGCAAGAAAAATACTCTGTGCTATCTTCTCTTCTATGCTCATCGATGAAAGCAGCGAGTCAACCCACGGGTGCTCGTAATATCTCATAAATTCAGGGCCCTGTGCAAAAGAGTTAAGTGAGAAAACGATGAGACTCAAACTTAATATTCTGGTTAATAGGTGTCTGCTAATCATAGTTACTGGTATTTAAAGAGCTAAAAATAATAAAAATTATATGCAGGTTCTATTCTTCGGCTTGTAAGATTTAAATTATTATTTTTAGTGTCTGTAAAATATTTAATCTTCCAAACCAAAAAAAATGAGTAAACAGCGCTTACTTTCACTCGATATTTACAGGGGCCTTACAATAGCCTTTATGATTATTGTTAATACCCCCGGGAGCTGGCAATATGTATATGCACCTCTGAGACATGCGCAATGGCATGGCTGTACACCGACTGACCTTGTTTTTCCATCCTTCCTTTTTATTGTGGGTGTATCGATGTGGTTTTCAATGAAGAAATACGGGCACAGCCTGAATTACAGTTCTGTTTTAAAAATCCTTTACCGCACTTTTATAATCTTTGCAGCAGGTTTTTTGCTTAACTGGTTTCCTTTTTTTGGAAAAGAGCTGTCCTCAATAAGAATAATGGGCGTGCTCCAGCGTATTGCACTGGCTTATGGTTTTGGAGCCCTCATATGTATGATCTTCAGAAGAAATTACCTCTGGGTGGTCTCTGCAGTAATACTGCTTGGCTACTGGGCACTCCTCTATTTTGCAGGTGGTAATGAACCCTACAGCCTGGAAGGAAATGCGGCTTTGAAATTTGATCTGGCCGTTTTTGGGGCAAATCATCTTTATCACGGATTCGGTATAGCTTTTGACCCTGAAGGTCTTCTGAGTACACTTCCGGCTGTTGCATCGGTAATAATAGGCTTTATGACCGGTGAGATAGTGGGAAAGGGAGCCGCAGATATGAAAAAGGTGCTGAAAATGGTTTTTATCGGCATACTGCTGACTGTGGCCGGACTGGTATGGAATATATGGTTCCCTATAAACAAACCCCTCTGGACGAGCTCCTATGTCCTTTATACAGGAGGACTGTCGATGATAATCCTCGCTTTCCTGTTTTTGATCATTGATGTCCTGAAGCTGAAGGGATGGACGGGCTTCTTCAGGCATTTCGGCATGAATGCCCTTTTTATATATATTGTGGCATCGCTCTGGACAAAACTGATGCTGATAATTAAAGTGGGAGAGGAAGGCCGGTCACTTTATTCCTGGATATATAACAGCCTGTGTGTTCCGCTGCTGGGCAATATGAACGGCAGCCTGCTGTTCGCCCTGCTCCAGGTCTTCCTGATGTGGGTACTCGTTTATATCCTCTACCGCAAAAAGATATTTATTAAAGTCTGATGATATGAACGAAAAGGAACTGCTTGCCGGCAAGTACAGGGAATATACAGGAGAAAATTGCATTGACATTGTAAGCATGCCCCGCTCAGGTTCTGAAAGGAAATATTTCAGGATTACCGGCTCAGGGAAAACCATTATCGGGGCCTATAACCCCAACAGGGAGGAAAATGATGCCTTTATTGGATTTACCAGGCATTTCAGGTCATTGAAATTGCCCGTACCTGAGGTCTTTTACTACTACCCCGGGTCAGATTGCTATTTTATCCAGGACCTGGGCGATACCAACCTCTTTACCTGGCTCGAAAGAAAAAAACAGACCGTTGGCTTTGACGAAGAAATGCTGGATTTCTACAGGCAATCACTCGAAATGCTCGTTTTATTCCAGACAGAAGCAATCCGTGGTCTGAACCTCGACCTGTGCTATCCTCATAAAAGCTTCGACAGGCAATCAATGATATGGGACCTTAATTATTTTAAGTATATGTTCCTTAAACTCGTATCTGCTCCCTTCAATGAAAAACGCCTCGAGAAAGATTTCAATACACTGGTTGATTTTTTGCTCGAAGCCGGGCAGGATTACTTCCTTTACCGCGATTTCCAGTCGGCTAATATCATGGTGGTCGATAACAACCCCTGGTTTATTGACTACCAGGGTGGCAGGAAAGGGAGTGCACAGTATGACCCGGCATCATTGCTTTATGATCCCAAGGCACACGTACCCCAGGAAGCAAGGGAAGTACTAATTGAACATTACATTAAACTATTCTGTAAAAAAACAAACAGTTGCGAAGAGGATTTCCGGAAATATTACCATGGCTTTGTGCTCATAAGGATTATGCAGGCAATGGGAGCTTTTGGTTATCGGGGACTGTATGAACAGAAACCCGGATTTGTCCAGAGTATAATACCCGGCGTAAGAATACTGTCAAATATTATTGAATCAGGACAGTTCAGGAAGAGATTGCCCGAGATGTACCGCATTTTCAAAGAATTGCCTGGACTGGATAT
>JBNJHQ010000013.1:15919-23831 GCA_051748705.1 Bacteroidota bacterium
CGGCGTAAGAATACTGTCAAATATTATTGAATCAGGACAGTTCAGGAAGAGATTGCCCGAGATGTACCGCATTTTCAAAGAATTGCCTGGACTGGATATGTTTGCTGAACTGGAAGATCACGAGAGACTTACGGTGAGAATAATAAGTTTTTCATATATGAACGGTATGCCCCAGGATAAGGTGCATGGCGGTGGTTTTATTTATGACTGCAGGGGATTGCCCAACCCGGCCAAGATAGAAGAGCTGAGGAATCAGGACGGACTGGATGATGCGGTGAGAAAATATATGTCGGAACAGGACGAAGTAAAAGAATTTATGGATGACGTCGTACGCATGGTTCTCCGTTCTGTAAAGAGCTATATCGTCAAAGATTATAATTCACTGGCTGTTTCCTTTGGTTGTACAGAAGGCAGGCATCGATCGGTTTACTGTGCTGAAAAGCTGGCCGGGACACTGAAAAAAATCGAAGGTATAGAAATAAAAGTAAATCACAGGGATAAAGATAACTGATGAAAGCAATGATACTCGCTGCCGGCTACGGAACAAGGCTGGGCACGATAAGCAAGGAAAAACCTAAGGTATTGCTCGAGCTTAATGGCATGTCAGTACTCGAAAAGATACTTCTGAAACTCGGGAGCCACGGTTTTAATGATGTTATTATCAATGTTCACCACCTGGCAGTAATGATAATGGATGAGGTAGATGGACTCCGAGAAAAACTTAATATGAAAATCACCATATCTGATGAAAGGGATGAATTGCTTGATACAGGGGGTGGCCTGTACAGGGCAAGGGATTTTTTTGATGAAAAACCCTTCCTTGTTTATAATGGTGATATCCTGACTGACCTCAACCTGGCAACCATGTATCAATACCATTTGCGAAAAAACGCCCTGGCAACAATTGCAGTGCGTAAACGTGAAGGAAACAGGGCCTTCCTGGTTGATGATGATGGTATTATCAGGGGATGGACAAACAGGCAGAACCATATTGACATGGTTACCATTGATAAGCCTACCAGGCTGTATGAGATACCCTCAATGGCAATATCAGTATATGATCCCGGGATATTTGACTATATGGATGAGGGTAAATATACCATGACATCCATAATACTGAAAGCCAGCGTAACGGGTAAAGTTGTTTCTTTTAAGCATGATAGAGGATACTGGATCGATATAGGTACACCCGAACAACTGGAAAAAGCAAGATTGTTGTTATGAAGTACCCCGGCACTATGTTATCCACCCTATGATAACTGTCTAAAATTTGCCTAAAATGGACTCTGATATTATTTTCAAGATCAATCTTAAAAACCTGGCCTTATTAATTCTTTGCCTGCTGGTATTTAAAACAGCACCGGCACAGGATAAGGCATACGGGATCCCGCAGATTGAATATTTCAACAGGAGGGAATACAATGCCGCCACACAAAACTGGAGTATAAGCCAGAGCAGGCAGGATATTCTTTATTTTGCCAATAATGATGGCCTGCTCGAATATGATGGGGTGGAATGGAAACTGTTCAGGGACATGGGTCATTTTGTGGTAAGGAGTGTTAAAAGTATCGGTGAAAGGATCTATGCGGGAGCATTCGGAGAGCTGGGTTATTTTAGTTATAAAAATAACCGTGATCTTCACTATACATCACTGGCAGTTAGTGATATGCTCAGATCATGTGGAGACTACTGGAATATTCACGAATGGAATGATAAGATTGTTTTTCACAGCGAAAAGTCTTTATGTGTCTTTAAAAATGATTCCCTGCTGAATGTGATTCCTGCACCTTCACGATTCACAAAATCTTTTCTTGTAAATGACTTATTGCTCGTTCACGATGAAACAGAAGGATTGATGGAAGTAAGGGGTGAACACATATATCCCATAGCAGGGGGAACTGCCCTTGAAGATAAACTGATTACATCAATATTGCCTCTTTCTGAAAACATGATGGTGATAGGCACACTTACAGGTGGGTTATATACCTGGGACATGCAGGGAGTGAGTAGATGGGATGTGCCTGCCAATGAAGTGCTTAAGCAAGGGAATATATTCTGTGCTGTCTCTTACGAAGACCGCTACCTGGTTTTTGGCACAATACAGTCAGGAATGATAATTGCTGATAAGAGTGGCGAGGTCATTTTTCAGATAGGCAAAGACAAGGGTTTGAGCAATAATACGGTCCTCAGCCTTTTTGTCGACAAGGATGGTAATGTCTGGGGAGGATTGGATAACGGAATAGTCAAAGTAAATCTGAGGTCAAGTATCACATTCCTGCAGGGTTACTATGACCTGGGCACGGGCTATGCAGTTAACAGGCTGAATGATCAATGGTATTTTGGAACTAACCAGGGTCTTTTTATGATAAATGATGAAAAATTCGCTGATCCTCTTAAGGATAGAAGTGACTTTTCAAAGGTGAGTGGAAATGACGGGCAGGTTTGGAGCCTCTACAGGACAGGTAATGCACTGCTCTGCGGACATCACCTGGGAGTTTTCCTTGTCAAAGGGGATGAAGCCAGGCTAATTACTCCCCCTACAGTGAATGGTGCCTGGAAATTCAGGCCTGTACCAGGAAGAGATGACCTTCTTGTGGCAGGGACTTACAACGGACTGATCCTGCTTGAGAAAAAAAATGACCTGTGGCAGTATAAACTAACTTACGAAGGATTTAATGAATCTTCCCGGTATCTTGAATGGTCAGCTGATGGTAAATTATGGATATCTCATGGTTATAAGGGAATCTTCAGCCTGGAGTTTAATGATGATTATTCAGGTATAAGTGAAGTGGAAACATACAGCATTGAAGATTATCCCGAGATAGGACCTGCACCTGTAATTGCTGCACTGGACAGGGAAGTAGTCATTACCAGCAGTAATGGGATCTTCCTTGTTAACGATTCGGGGGGAATAGAAAAATATACCGGCCTTGATAATTATTTTTCAGGGGACTACCCGGATAGAATTATAAGTGACAGATTCGGGAATATCTGGTATTTCAGAAATGGCGTAACAGGAGTTCTGAGGTTAATGGAAGATGAAAGTTTCAAGGATGTTCATTTTCCATTTATGTTACTGAATAACAAGCTTGTACCAAGTTTTGAGGCAGTCTATATTATGGATAATGACAATGTAATCTTTGGAGTTGAAGATGGTTTTGCACACTATTCAGTAAGGGAGGGAATGGAATTTACCAGGCCCTTCAAGTTACATATCAGGTCTTTCAGAGGATCATCTGACACCACCTCATATATATTGAACTATGATGGCGGCCCTGTCGAAAAAAAACAGGCGGTAGTGCCGGAATATGCCTTCAGGGATAACAGCTTTGAAATAAGTTATGCAGCTGCATATTTCAGGGAAGGTTACGTTGAGTACTCAACATATCTCTCTGATTTTGATATTGAAGCCAGCTCCTGGAACAGTAATACAAGCCGGCAGTTTGCAAAGCTGGATGAAGGAAATTATGATTTTGTTTTAAAAGCACGTAATAGCTTTGATGTCCAGTCTGAACCCCTTGTATTCAGTTTCAGGGTCATGCCTCCCTGGTACAGGACATTGGCGGCCAAGGTGGTTTATGTGATATTATGCCTGTTGCTCATCCTCCTTATAGTCTATATCATAAACAGGCAGATAGAGATACATAACCGTAAGGTAAAAATAAAACAGCAGGAAGAGTACAGGGCAAGGGAAGAAAAGTTAAAGAATGAAGCTCTTGAAACGGAAAAGGAACTTATACGCATAAGAAATGAGAGGCTTAAAAGCGAAATGACCTTTAAGGAAAAAGAACTGGCAAATTCAACCATGAATATTCTGCAGAAAAATAAGTCATTGATGAAGCTTAAGAGTGAAATGTATAAAATTTCTTCACTTAATGATAAGTCGGAAATGAAGAAGCAGATTAAATACCTGGTCTCCCGGATTGAAAAGGATATAGACAGTGAAGATTACTGGAAAGTCTTTGAAGTACACCTTGAACAGGTCCATGAAGCCTTCCTTAAACGCCTGGCTGAAAAACACCCGGACCTTTCCGGCAGGGAATCCAAACTGTGTGCATATATCAGGATGGGAATGTCATCCAAAGAAATAGCTGCACTTACCAATATCTCTTTCCGTGCCGTTGAAAATAACAGGTACCGGCTAAGGCAAAAACTGAAACTTGAAAGAAGCGAGAACCTGTCATACTATATTTTATCGCTCTGAGTATACTCCAAACAGTGCCACTGCAGTGCATTCTGCCATAAAGGTAGGCATCCATTTATCTTCATACCTTGCTGCTATTTCCCTTAATGCTGCAGAAGGAAATTAAATTAGCTTTTTAACTGGCGGTTGATGAGGTAAATATTCTCTACTATGTGCAGCTGATTGCTTCGCTAACAAGCATGAATTCAAAAATATAAATTGGGTGAAGTGAGTTTATTGTGAGTTTTTCATCTTATATCTATGAGTTTTTTATGTGGGAGTTTTTTGGAATCCTATGCTCATCCTCGTAAATTTGGTAAACTAATTACTCTAAAACCTAAAAAATTATGAAACAATTATTAGGGATTATTCTCTTATTCTTCAGCCTGGGACTCTTTGCCCAGGATCTGACAGTAACGGGTACTGTTACCGATCAGGTGAGCGGTGAACCAATACCCGGAGTTGCTGTGGTAATAAAGGGTACCACTATAGGTACGGCCACAGATATTGATGGCACCTATTCTATTGAAGCCTCAATGAACAATGTGCTGATATTTTCTTTCCTTGGGATGAAATCCGAGGAAAGGACCGTTACCTCTTCCAGGATAGATGTTGCTCTCCGTCCTGAGATAACAGATCTGGAAGAAGTGGTGGTAACAGGATATGGCACTCAAAGAAAAGCATTGACCACAGGGGCCAATCAGAATATTAAAGGTGAGGAAATAGCCCAGCTTAACACCTCAACAGCCATGGAGGCCCTTCAGGGAATCACCCCGGGGGTGAGCGTTACAAGGAATAATGGTCAGCCCGGTGCAGGTACCGAGGTTATTATTCGCGGAATGGGTACAATAGGTAATGCCTCTCCTCTCTATATTGTTGACGGGGTGACGGTTGGAAATATTGATTATCTCAACCCTTCGGATATTGCCTCCATCGATATCCTGAAAGATGCTGCTTCAGCTGCAATATACGGCTCACGAGCAGCTAACGGTGTTGTTCTTGTTACAACAACAAAAGGTGAAAGGAATTCAAAACCTTCTATCCAGTATGATACATACTATGGGATACAGAATATCTATAAAAACCTGACACCCCTGAACGCCCAGGAATATATGTATATCATGGACGAAGGCCGGGTGAATGACGGACTGCAGCCCTATGACTGGGAAACAAGGCTTAAGAACAACAGCTGGCTTAATAATAACTTCCCTGATAACCTGGGAACACAGCTGGGTGAAGAAATATGGGCCAGGTTGCAGGATGGCTGGGAAGGAACGAACTGGATAAATGAACTGGTAAAACCAAATGCACCCATGGTAAGTCACTCGCTGAATATCACGGGTGGATCGCAGGATATAATCTATGCCCTGGGTTTCTCATACCTTGACCAAACAGGTATGATATCCGGTGACCTTACCGATGCCGGGCAAAAGAGAATGACAGCCAGGATCAATACCGAATTCATTCTCATGAAGAACGATGATTTTGACATTCTCAAAGTGGGTGAGAACTTTACCTATAATAATAATGTGACAAGATCAATCGGAACAGGTAATATTTACTGGAACGACCTTCATGATGCACTGGTAATTAATCCGCTCATGCCCGCATACTGGGATAAATCGCCCGATCCAAACGGTTTTACACCCATCCTCGAAGGTGTGTCGAATAACCAGACCAACCCGCTGGCAACAGCCTTTTACAGGCATAATTATGGCTGGTATAAGGGAAATAATGTAGCAGGTAATATATTCATGGAAATACAGCCCATGGAAGATCTGGTTGTCAGATCATCTTTCGGTATCGATGCCTGGTTTGGTCATGGAAGATCGTGGAGCCCCACATACCAGCTGGGAACCCTTTATTCAAATCCTTCAGATGCCGCTAACCAGAATATGTATTTTGGTAATAACTGGACATGGTCAAATACTGTAACTTATAATAAGGTATTTGGCGATCACCGCATTACTGCCCTGGTGGGTAATGAGTTATACAGGAACCAGATTAATATGGAAGTAGGTGGATGGATGGCAAATACAAGATTCCAGGACCCCGACTATGCTTACCTGAATAATGTGGATAAAACCGATATTAACCAGATCAGTACCTGGGGAGCCGACTGGGCAGCAGGCGGTGGAGGACTGATGTCATATATTGGAAGGTTGCAGTATAACTTCAGGGAGAAGTATCTCCTTACTGCCATTATGAGGGCTGATGGTTCCTCTAATTTTGCAGAAGGTAATAGGTGGGGTATATTCCCCTCTGTAGCGATGGGCTGGGTATTATCCGACGAAGCTTTCATGTCTTCAATGGCAGATTATATTGATTTTGCAAAGTTGAGAGTAAGCTGGGGACAGAATGGTAACCAGTCAATCGATAACTTTATCTATAGCTCTACAATAAGGTACCTGAGTCCCGGGTATTACTTCGGCGACACAAAAACAGTGTCAGCTCCGACAGCTGTGCCAGCAAGGGTTACAAACCCGGATGTGACATGGGAAACATCAGAACAGCTTAACATCGGTATCGATACAAGGCTCTTTAATACCCGTATGCTTTTCACATTCGACTGGTACAGGAAGATGACCAGGGACTGGCTTGTTATATCTCCCATACTCGGAACATCAGGTGCTGATGCACCATGGATAAATGGTGGTGATATACTCAACAGGGGTATAGAACTGACCCTGGGATGGAACGACAGGATCGGTGACATCAGGTATGGTGTTACACTTACCGGCGCTCAAAACCATAATGAGATTACACGAATTGCAAATGCCGATGGTATTATCCACGGTCCTGCCCACGTATTGTCGCAGGGAACTGCAGCAATATCCAGGGCCGAAGTGGGCAAACCCATCGGTTTCTTTTACGGCTACCAGACCGACGGTATCCTGCAGAACCAGGATGACGTGGATGCCTACGTTACTCCCGAGGGTGATCCGTATTTCAGTGACCAGAGACCGGGTGATGTGAAATTCGTTGACCGTAACCTCGATGGTGTTATCGATGAAAAGGACAAAACAATGATTGGTGACCCAAATGCTGATTTTGAGATTGGAACACAATTGAGTCTCGAATATAAAGGTGTCTATATGAATGCCACTCTGACGGGTAGATTCGGAATGCAGGTGGCAAGATCATATCGCTCATTTGCCGATAACTTTGACCAGAACTATACCACGGACATATTCAACCGCTGGCATGGTGAAGGAACTTCTGACCGTATACCAAGACTTAGCTCATCATCACACAGGAATACAAACTTTATCTCTGATATCTATATTTATGATGCAGATTACCTCAGGTTAAGTAATCTGACTGTGGGCTATATGCTGGATGACCTGCTTGCCGGGTTTAACGCTGTCTCAGGTGCAAAGGTGTATGTAGCCTTTAAGAACCTCTATACCTTCACAAAATACGACGGGATGGATCCTGAAGTGAACTTTGGACATGATGCAAGCTGGGCTTCAGGTATTGACCTTGGTCTCTACCCCCAGGCCAGAACAGTGATGTTTGGTTTAAGTGTCTCTTTTTAACCGGAAAAAATAATTACAAATGAAGAATATAATATATATAATTTCCACTGCACTCCTGGTACTGATTACCAGTTGTGGCGAAGACTATCTGGATACACGAAACCTGTATGAAAAGAGTCTTGAGAACTACTACAGCTCACCAACCGACATCAATGAAGCAATGGCAGGTGTATACCATGCATTGTATACA
>JBNJHQ010000014.1:0-23661 GCA_051748705.1 Bacteroidota bacterium
CCCGGATAATCATTATCAGCTGTCAATGTAATCCCTCACCTGTCCGTAATTTACCATTGCTACGGCTGCAGAATGTATGAAAGGGTGCTTCAGTACCCACTCAACCGCCTGCCTGTATGTGGGTTCATCACCGGCCTTAAAGGAATAAGTCCCCCCGGAGCAGGTCTTCATTGCCACAATGCCCGTTCCGAGTCCCGCCGCTTTCTCAAGTTCTTCCAGCAGAACATCCTGGTCCCACTCGGCTGACCAGCCCGACAGGGAATGTGTAAATCCCCCAAGGTGATTGATCGGGTGCATGATTATATCGTAGAATTTGTCAGTATTGTTCTTTTTGAGCAGACCCAGGCTGTAATCATGGGATGAGAAACCATGCGCCTTTATCACTCCCTTGCTTTTTTGCTCATCATAAAACTCAAGCACTGCCTCATGGAAAGTCAGGTATTCCTGGTCGGCACTGTGAAAGAGCATTATGTCGATATACACTGTATCAAGGGCTTCAAGACTCTCAGCAATCCTCTTCTCAAGTATCTCCTTGATCTCCCTGTGCCCCCGTCTCCCCTTGCCTTCATATTTCAGCTCATCGGGCTCCAGGTGCATCTTCGACTGTATCACAACATCTTTCCTCCTGTCTTTCACAGCCCTTCCCACCAGCCTCTCATTATTGCCCCTGGCGTAAGAGCGACCTGTATCAAGGAAATTTATGCCCCTGTCAAGCGCAAAGCGTATCAGCCCTTCATCATTGGTCCTGGATGCGCCGAAACACAGGGGTGTAACCTTTATCCCGGTATTGCCGAGTTCATTCATTAACACTTCCTCATCCTGGCTGCCCGGGGATCTTCCTGAGAGCAAACCGATAGCAGCAAGGCCTGCACCGGTTCTTGTGATAAATTCCTTTCTGCTTATTTTTCCCATAAGATAATATCTTCTTTGATCGAATGACTTCATTGATCGCCTAAATATAGCAATAGTAAGGAAAATAAAAAGAGACGTGCTGTTGAGCGCGTCTCTATAATGTAACTTCATTTACCAAGGCAGCTTTAAACTGTGCCCTGTGCTCCAGCCTGGTGCGTCATCATTCACCTTTCATCATCACCCTGATGCCCGAAGGATATTCACTGTTATTATATATCCTGATGGTGGCTTTCTGGAAGTCGTCCTCATCACATTCGTAAATATTCACGAACTTCTGCGGGTTGCGGTCGACCAGCGGAAACCAGCTGCTCTGCACCTGTATCATCAGTTTATGGCCTTTTTTGAATTTATGTGCTATGTCAGGTATGCTGAAACTTACTTTTGTTATTTCACCCGGGACAAAGGGCTCAGGGTTCTCAAAGCTGTTCCTGTACTTACCCCTCATCACTTCTCCTCTTACCAGCATCTGGTAACCGCCGAGCGGCACATCGATATCAGCATCTGCAGGCGGTGTTACCTGGTCAGGGAAAACATCAATGATCTTCACTATGAAGTCAGCATCGGTGCCCGTGGTTGACACGTACAGGTCGGCTGTGACGGGACCGGTAAGTGTAATATCTTCAGTTAGTGTTTCCGTTTCATACACCAGCACATCGGGACGTCTTGATGCAAAGCGCTGGTCATCGATCATATAATCAGGATCCCTCCTGAGGTGTACATCTTCAATGTAAGGTACCGGTTTGTCCGGGTCAGAAATATATTCATCAAAGGTGCCCGAAACCTGGGGAGCGCTGAAGCTTATTCCTCCGTCCGGTTGCAGGTAGATGGTTTCTTCCCTTGCATCCTCCGGAGGCCATTCGTCATACTCTTTCCACTGGTTTTCCCCCGTCATATAAATATATGCTTCGGCGAAATCTTCTTCTCCCTCACCTTTAAGGTAATAATTGAAGAAGTCCACTTCGAGTTCATGGAACATTGTGTTTGTGCTCATGCCCCAGTACACATTACCCAGGTTCTCAGCTTCACCGGTGCCCCACTGCCCGTGCGACCACGGTCCCATAACCAGGTAATTTGGATGTTTGGCTTTATTTTGCTTCTCTATCGATTTGTAGGTGTTAAGGGCACCCCACAGGTCCTCTGCATCGAACCAGCCTCCTACGGTCATAACGGCCGGCTGAACCTTTTTGAGATGAGGGAGGGGTACGGTGGCTTTCCACCAGTCGTCATAATCAGGATGCTGAAATAATTCATGCCAGTAGGTGATTGAATCAGGAAATATTTTCCTGGTGTTTTTTATCGGTCCCAGGTCAAGAAAATACTCATAGCTATCTTCCGATCCCCAGCTGAAGCTCATTGGGTAATTCCTGCGTGACTCACCCGGGTGGGGATCGCCGAAGCTGGTATAAAAACTGAAACCGTCGAGAAGGAAAAAAGCCCCGTTATGATGCCAGTCGTCTCCCATGAACCAGTCAGTTACCGGTGCCTGCGGCGATACAGCCTTTATTGCGGGATGATCGGCCAGTATGGCCAGGGTGGCATAAAAACCGGGGTAGGAGATGCCAGTAACACCTACACGCCCGTTATTGTTATCGACATTCTTAACCAGCCAGTCTACGGTATCGTAAGTATCCGACGCTTCATCATATTGCTTACCTTTTTTGCCGGGTATGTAGGGCCTGACATTGACAAATTCACCCTCGCTCATATACCTTCCGCGCACATCCTGGAATACAAGGATATAGCCTTCCTCGATAAACCGGTAATAAATGGACACGAAGTAATTAAAGGCATCTGCGCCCATGCCCTCTGCATTATATGGTGTCCTGAAAAGAAGTATGGGTGATTCTTCATCCGCTTCTTTCGGGGAATAGACAGAAGTAAAAAGCCTTGTGCCATCCCTCATCTCGATATAAACCTCTTCCTTATTATATATTTCCTTCAATGAGGCAGGGCTCTCTGCCGGGGGATCAACAGGTTCACGGCTGAACTTTGTTTTAATATTCATGTCGCCCTGTTTGAAGTATCCTATTATCTGTGAATAACCCGGACCGGTTATACCTTCAAAGGAAAAGCCCGCAGGGACAAAGCTGAACTCAAAATTATAATCATCAAGGCTGACAGAGGTCAGGGGTATGCCCATGGCACCCTGGTCCGGAACGTCAAAAGTGCCTGACAGCCCGGATTCGTTTTCCTGCAAATGGAGGTTCATCTGCATGTAAATACCCTGTACATTCATCATTGTGTACCAGTCGCCGCTGATGGACTGTGCAGATAGTTTAATAGAAGCAGAGCAGAGGATAATTAAGGAAAGTATTATCCCGGTAAAGATCTTTCTTTTCATGTCATTCTGGTTTTATTGATATTAATCAGGGTGAAATTACCCTGTCAAATTTAGATTATTATATATAAAGACTGATAAAATTTGCGATCGTTGCCTGCACATTCATTCCGGAATGGCCCATTCCGCAACTATGCTTACCGTTGTGGATCTCCCGGCCTCACTTATCCCTGCCTTCTGTCCCTTAGCTTGAGTCTGATCTGCGCTTTTAACTGCCGTTTCACTACAAAAAAATCCTGTTTAACAACATATCTGTGCAAATAATTGATTATCTTTGATATCACTAATTAAAACCTTATTTGAATATGAAAACTTTAACAAAATTATTCATTTCATTTTTAATGATTGCCATGATATCCTGCGGGCAGTCACAAACTAAAGAAGATACCAGCGCTGAAGACGTGCAGGAGGCAGCAGAACAGCTGGCTGATGAAACGGGGGACTATCTCTCTGAGGAGTTTACAGATTTTGAAAATAAGATGGAATCTAAATTCCAGGATTTTAAAGCAAAGGCTGAAGAACTGACCGGTGATGCCAAAGCTGAATATGAAGCAGCACTTGAGGATCTGGAAGAACAGCGTGAGGCCCTTAACAGTAAGATGGAAGAGTTTAAGAATGCTGCGGAAGATAAGAAGGAAGAACTGGGAAATGAAGTCAAGGATCTGCAGGATGCCCTGAAGGAAAGCGTTGAAACATTCGAAGAGGAATACAAATAGATTAGTGATTTAATTTTGACCTTAGGGCTAATAGATTAATTTTATAGCGTAATTTGAATACCTGGATTGCAGCCGGTCATTTATTGGACGGATTGCAATCACTGTTCACCTGTTTCTAATTTAATACTACTGATATGAGAAAAAATGATGTAAGAACCCTGGCATTTCTGTTTCTTTCAATAAGCCTTTTATTTGCCTCTTCATGTAAAACACAGCAGGATGAAGCTGCGGTGGATGGTGATACATTCAGCTTTGCTTTCCTGACCGATATACACCTGCAGCCGGAAAGGAATGCTCCTGCCGGGTTCAGGCAGGCTATAGACACTGTCAATAAGATGGGTCCTGATTTTGTGATTACAGGTGGCGACCAGATTATGGATGCACTGGGACAGACAGAGTCGAGGGCTGATTCACTCTATGATATGTGGGATGAGATGTCTGCCTTGTTCAACATGCCTGTCTATAACACCATGGGGAATCACGAGGTGTTCGGTATTTATGAAGCTAGTGGTGTTGACCGTGCCCACCCGCTTTTCGGGGAAAAGATGTACGAGGAAAGGTTAGGTGAGAGGTACTATGCCTTTGATCACAAAGGATGGCGCTTTTACATACTTGATTCAGTTGATGAGAGGGAGGACCAATCAGGCTATTATGGCCATGTCGACAGCCTGCAGATTGCCTGGCTTAAGGAGGACCTTGCGAATGTTGATCCTTCAACGCCCATAGTCATAAGTGTACATATTCCTTTCATAACCATACAGACCCAGCTGGTAAACGGATCAACGGCTCCCAACAGTGAGGGACTGGTGATAACCAATGCTCGCGATGTGCTGCTCCTGTTCCAGGAACATAACCTGAAGCTTGTGCTGCAGGGCCATCTTCACTTTCTTGAGGACCTTTATGCCGGCGGTGTTCATTTCATTACCGGCGGAGCGGTCTCTGCCTCTTGGTGGAACGGTCCGCGCGGCGAATTGGAAGAGGGCTTCCTGATGGTACATGTAGATGGTGAGAACATTGACTGGGAATATGTTGACTATGGCTGGGAGGTAAACTAAACCAACTACCTGTTCAGGGGCAGCTCAACGCCAAAGCCAGATTTTTTGTCCTCCCTTTTCAGCAGGAGGGCAAAAAGTAATCCCAAAAGTCCCAGCCCTGCAAACAGTAAGATGGCAGGCCTGTAATTGAGAATCTCCGGGTTACCCGGATTGGCAGCATCAAGGATGATTCCTGCCAGGAGGGGAAAACCCCAGAGACCCAGGTTCTGGAATGAATACATCATGCCATATGCCGTTCCTATCTGCCTTTCCTCAACCAGTCTTACCATTGAAGGCCACATTGCTGCAGGGACAAGTGAAAAGGCAATACCCAGGAGGATCATCGGGACATAGGGAGTAAACTGTGTAAAACTGAACACCAGGTGTACAATTAAAAGGGTGGACGAGCCGAATATCATTACGGTTGCGGCGCGACCTTTACGGTCGATGAGTGAGCCGAACAGGGGTGTGAAAATAAGGGTCCCCAGTGGCAGCAAGGATGCAATACGGCCGCTCTGAACAGCCGTCATACCGAACTTATCAGAGAAAAAATCAGGGGCGTAGGACATGAACGGGAAAACTGCCGAGTAGAAAGTGACGCATAAGAGCAGGATATATATATAGGCCCTGTTGCTTATTATGCTTATTATATCGCTCATCCTGAAAGGGTTCTTTATTTTTTTCTCTTCTGACAGCTTTAACTGCCTGTCGAGTTTAATATCAAACATCATATATATAATGAAGGCGAGCAGGCCTATACACACAAGCATGGCAGCAAACCATATGGCATTGGTTAAGCCAGACCCGTCTTCCCTTGCCAGTACAGGGGATAGTTGTAAGGCCGCAAAGGTTCCCAGCCTGCCAAAGGCCACCTTCAGCCCGAAAGCCAGGGCAAGGTCCTTCCCCCTGAACCATTTTACCAGTATCTTGCTCACTACCACGATGCTTGTCTCAGCCCCCAGTCCAAAGAAAAAACGGCCCAGCAGCATCATTTTCAGCTCGGGTGAATATGAAGTTATGATTGAGTTCATAAAACTATATCCAGTACCACCTGCCCGGTATCCTTCCGAGGCACCATAGGCTGTAAGGAATGCTCCCAGTGCCATGAAGAAAATAAATATAAATCCTGTTTTTCGTATACCCATCTTATCCAGGAGGATGCCTCCCAGTACCGCCATCAACAGGAAGGTATTCGGGATGGAATAGAAAGACACAAAGAGGCCGTAATGCGTGTTTGTAAAGTTAAACTCTTTTGTTAAGAGGTCTTTAAGGGTTGAAAACGCATCATAGAAATAATAGTTTACCGAGAGAATGAATCCTACCAGCAGTAAAATGCCCCACCGGGCGGCTGCTGACTCGTTTAATGCTTTTCTGACTTTTTCCATCGATCAGGGATTTGAAAGCGCTAATATAGTTTTTTTAGTTAAATCGGATAGCCTCACTCGTTTTGCTCGCTCGGTAATCCATACCCCTTCTGTGGATTTACCGGATTGCTCGCCCTGTCGGGCTCGCGATCCATGGTGAGGTCATTCAGAAAGAAAAACCGCTCCGCTACGCGGAGTACGGTTTTTTGTTTTATAACACTCGCTTAAGCAAGCTTAGCTCGTCCTATAAAACAAAAAACCGATCACTTTCGTGACCGGTTTTTCTTTCTGTGGGTAGTACTGGATTCGAACCAGTGACCCCCTGCTTGTAAGGCAGGTGCTCTGAACCAGCTGAGCTAACCACCCAAAATGAGAGTGCAAATATAGCCCATTTTTTTTATTCATGAAAAAATATTTTTGAATAATTGAGAACGCAATTATTGTGCTTGCTTAAGTAACATAAAATGAGATAAATACGACTAAAGGCAGACACCAGGCCTTCATGGATCAGCCTTCAGCACAACCATTTAATAATTACTTGACCTGTAATGCTTTTTAGCATAATTTTATTAATTGTGTATAAATTGTTGGAAAGGCAGCATTTGTGATGATAATCAAATGCAACTTAATTCGTAATTTTCATGTCAATTGATAGAGTTATACTGTTGACGTAAAATAATTTATGTTAATTGAACAAATTAACTGTTTTTATGATTGATAAACAAGCTGATAATCTGTTGTATAAGCTGAGAATCGCCTGTTTGTTAATCATTTTGTGTAATATGATATTCTGTAAACGCTGACTTTGCAAAAAATGAAAAGCCATATCTTTAAACTGCTCCTTCTATTCACGGTCATTAACATGACTGTGCTTTCCCTGAACGGCCAGACAACCTTCAGGAGCGCATCATCGGGAATATGGAGCGCCGGTTCTACGTGGACCGGTGGTGTAGCACCCGGCCCAAATGATAATGCAATTATCTCTTCCGAAAATATTGTCACCATATCCGGATCGGACGTGACAATAAATAATCTGACCATTGAAACAGGAGGATTGCTGGATGCCACAAATAATACCCTTACTGTCAATGGCAAACTCCTGGTCGATGGCACCTATACTTCCAGTGACCCCGGAGCACAGGATTTGCTTTTTAACGGCGATAGCCTGGGGGGGAGGGGTGTGATAAAAACTGACTTCGCCGACAGGGAAGTTGTAATGAGTGCCAATGCCCTGGTGCTGCCGTCAAGCGATCTGAAAATTGAAGGGAAAGTCAGTGTAGGTAATTCCGTGACAATCACAAACAGGGGGAAAATTGAAATTACAGGCAACCTGAGGGGACTGAATGCAAGTACATCAGTATGGACAAATGATGTGGATTCATACCTGGCAATCGGCGGAAACCTGATGGTTAACGGTGTCCTGAATGCTTCATCTGCAGGTAATACAATCGAATATAACAATTTTGGAGACCAGGATGTTATTTTGCCTTCCTCCGCAACTTACCACAATCTTAAATTCAGGGGGGCCGGTAATAAAACACTGCAGGGCTCAATCACCGTAAACGGTAATATTGAAATTTACAGTTCGTCAACCCTGGCAAGCAATAATTTTAATATAAGTATCAGCGGAAACTGGTCCAACCAATCCTCTTTTAACCAGGGTAGCGGCCAGGTACTGTTCACAGGTGCATTTGAACAAACAATTTCAAACCCGGCAACAGAAGCATTTTATAATTTTTCGCTAAATAAAAGCGGTGGTGAACTGGTGCTGGAGAATGATATTGTCATCGAGAATACCCTGACCATGCTTGCGGGGGTAATCAATACATCCCATTGCAAGCTAATGCTGGGTACAGGAACAGGCCAGCTGGGAAATATGTCATACTTCGGCGGATTTGTAAAGGGTAAATTTGAACGCTGGATAAACAATACTGGATCACACGAATTTCCTGTTGGTAGCGCCAATATACAGAGACTGGTAATAAATTTAAACGGACTGAATTCAGGTGGAACACTTATAGCCGAATTTACGGGTGCCGATCCGGGAAACAGCGGTCTTCCCCTCGATGACAATGGAACGGAAATATTTAACACATTCCCTGAAGGTTACTGGTCTCTTGAACCAGGCAATGGTTTTAACCTGGGAGCTTCCAATACCTATAGCCTGAGATTATCAGGTACCGGCTTTACTTCTTTCACCATCGATGCCAATACACGTATACTCACCAGGAATAATGAAGCATCAGACTGGCAGGCCCAGGGCTCTCATGTAAATGCCTTCGGCGTACTGGCCAGGAGAAGCAACCTTCAATCTATGCCTGCCCACTATGCTTTTGGGGATGATACTGACTGTGTCAAACCCGTAACATCGGCTATCAGCGGGGCGGTCGACGTTTGCGCCGGCCAGACAGGGGTGGCTTACTCGGTGACGGATAATCCGCCAAATACCTATGATTGGACAATAAGCGGGGGAGTGATAGCCTCAGGTGCCGGTACCAGCAGCATTACGGTTGACTGGGGTGCTTTGGGAACGGATAATGCCAGTGTATCAGTCGTAGAGACAAATACATGCACCAGCGGCGCAGGCGTTGAGCTGCCTGTTACCCTGCATTCAGTTGCGCCTTCAGTAATTAGCGGAGATATACGGGTTGCCGAATATACTCCGGGAGTTGCCTATTCGGTACCTGCACGTACGGGCTATACCTATACATGGTCTGTCACCGGTGGAACACAGGCATCAGGTGGAAATACAAACAGCATTACTGTTGACTGGGGTGCTGCCGGAACAGCCAGTATCACCGTGGTGGCCCAGCTGCCAGGGTGTCCGCCGGCCCCGGCTACCGAGCTGGAAATAATACTGTATGATGTAATTGAAAGTGTCCAGACAGGTTTCTGGGATGATCCAACTACATGGGACTGTGCCTGTGTGCCTGTCTCTACCGATAATGTGCGGATAAATACCGGGCATAGCATTACGCTGCGCGGCGCAGGTGATATCGAAGTAAATAACCTGATTATTGAAAGCGGGGCATTAATTGATTATGATAACCTGCCCCTCACTGTCCATGGTAACCTTATTGTTGATGGAACATACCAGGGTGGGACAGACAGTGACCTGACCCTCGATGGCACGGATACTGAAATATCAGGAGGAGGAAATATCGTCGGAGGACTGAATGTCACGGAGGGTAACAAGACAATACCTTCTACCGCTAAGCTCGATCTGGGTGCCGGTGATTTCACAATGGGAGCAAGCGTGCTTGTTAGCAACAGGGGCGAGATATCAATCGATGGGGACATGCTTGGAGGTGATGCTTCAAGCACATGGGTAAACAATGAAAATTCAAGCCTGGAGATAACAGGTGAATTGCTGGCAACAGGGACCCTGAGGGCTTTTGCCTACGGAAACCTTGTTAGCTATAACGGTGTTGTCCAAGATATTAAACCCCCCATAAACTCAATTTACTATGATCTCCGAGCCGGTAATTCAGGGATCAAAACCCTTACGAATTCATTAAGCATAGAAGGAGATCTTGAAATATCAGGTAGCAGCATCCTTGATGTAAGTCCTTTCAATTATTCGATAAGCATTGCCGGTAACTGGACCAACAACGGTGCTGGCTTTAATGCGCGATCCTCCCTTGTGACTTTTAATGGTACAACGGACCAGACGATAAGCGGGGCTGAGACTTTTTATAACCTGGCATACCTTAATACCTCCGGCGACCTGATCCTTTCAGATGATGTGGTCGTTGGAAATAATCTTCAGATGGCAGGGATGGATATTATTACAGGCACTAATATTATCACCATTGGTACAGGTGCGGCCAGCGTAGGATCACTGACATATGCCTCAGGGATGATTACAGGAAGAATGGAAAGGTGGATCAATTCATTCGGGAATACCCTTTTCCCTGTAGGCATAAGCGGATCTTACCATCCTGCCGGACTGTATGTTAATCTCCTTAACAGCCCGGGATCGGTAATAGTGGAGTTTGTTGCTTCCGATCCGGGTTCGGATGGACTGCCTTTGCTTGACGGAACAACAGACATACTGTACCACTTCACCGAGGGATACTGGAATTTCACAGCGGCCAATGGTTTTAATGCTGCCAATTATAACCTTGATCTCCAGGCAACAGGTTTTTCAAGTTATCCTTTGAACATCAATTCAAGGATACTGACCAGGACAAATAATCTTGACTGGGTGCTTGACGGTAATCACGTCACTGCAAGTGTACCCAATATATACAGGGATTTTATGTCAGACGGAATATCGACACTCGGGACACAGTTCGGTATTGCATACGCATGCGCTCCATATATAGTTGATGCACTTATAACACAGCCATCATGTTTTGGAAGTGATGATGGTGAAATAATTGTTACTCCCTCCGATGGTGCCGGTCCCTATACCTATGTATGGTCGCCCGGGGGTGAGACTACAAACCATATAACAGGCCTTTCTGCAGGGAACTACAGTGTTGAGGTTACCGATGCACTCGGCTGTGTTACAAATGAAACATTTAATGTGTCCCAGCCCACCGAAATAATTATAGATTACCTTGTAAACAATGTTCAATGTAAGACTGATGATGACGGGGCCATAGATATCTCGGTTTCCGGGGGAACAGAACCATATTCTTATACCTGGTCCACAACGGACGGGAGTGGTTTGTCATTCACGGACGAAGATCAGTCGGGACTGACAGGTGGAACATATACAGTGACGGTTGAAGATGATAATGGCTGTTCCGCAACTGAAGATATAGTGGTTAATGTGGAAGATTTTACAGCTCCTGTGATAATTTGTCCCCTTGATCTTACCGCAGTGTGTGATATTTCTGAACAGCCGGCCTACAATACATATGATGAATTTACGGCTGCCGGAGGCACGGCAACGGATAACTGTGAGATAGATCCCGCAAGCTTTATACTGCTATCGGAGACTACCGACGGGAACAGCTGTCCCGAAGTGATAAGCAGGACATACCAGATATCCGATGATAACGGTAATAGCGCAACATGCACTCAGACAATTACTATAGATGATGATATACCACCCACCGCCAGTAATCCTGCTACGATAAATGTGCAATGCCCTGCTGACGTACCCGCACCGGATATTTCGGTGGTAACGGATGCTGCAGATAATTGCGGTATGCCAACGGTGGCTTTTGTGAACGATGTGACCGATAGTAACAGCTGTCCTGAAACGATAACAAGAACTTATTCGGTAACAGATGATTGTGGAAATTCAATAACGGTTCAGCAGTTGATTGTTGTTAACGATGATATTCCGCCTACAGCAAGTGCCCCCGCTCCAATATCGGTTCAGTGCCCGTCAGATGTACCTGCCCCCGATATTTCAGTGATAAGCGATGCAACGGATAACTGTACGGCAAATCCCGTTATAGCCTTCGTGGAAGATGTGAGCGACGGCAATACATGCCCCGAATTGATAACGAGAAGATATTCAGTTACTGATGATTGTGGAAATATTGCAATAATTGAACAATCAATAAGTGTCCATGATATAACAAATCCCACTGCCAGCAGCCCGCCACCAATAAGTGTTGAATGCATGTCTGATGTGCCGGCACCTGATATTTCGGTTATTACTGATGCTGCTGATAACTGTACAGCTGCACCTGTTGTGGCTTTTGTGGAAGATGTGAGCGACGGTAATACCTGTCCTGTGACTATCACAAGGATTTATTCGGTTACAGATGAGTGTGGTAATTCAATCAATGTAAACCAGGTCATCACTGTAAATGATGTAACAGATCCAACTGCGAGCAACCCGCCACCCATCAGTGTTGAGTGCATGTCTGATGTGCCGGCGCCTGATATATCAGTTGTCACCGATGCGGCTGACAACTGCACAGCCCTGCCTCTTGTGGTATGGGAAGGTGATGCCAGCGACGGCAACACCTGCCCGGAGACTATCACAAGAACCTATTCGGTTACTGATGAGTGCGGCAACTCGGTTAATGTTGAACAACTAATCACGGTACATGATTTAACACCTCCCACGGCAAGTGATCCGCCGCCCGCAAATTACCAGTGTGGCTCTGATGTGCCGGCGCCGGATATTTCGGTGGTTACGGATGCAGCAGACAATTGCGGACCACCGGTGGTGGCTTTTGTAAGTGAGACAAGTGACGGGAATACATGTCCCGAAACAATAACAAGGATCTATTCGGTAAGCGACGCATGTGGAAATTCAATAAATGTACAGCATGTAATAACTGTTGATGATATAACTGATCCGGTAATCAGTAATTGCCCGGAGGATATAACGGTGTCTGCTGACCCTGTTACCTGTGATGCAACAGTGAGCTGGACTGAGCCTACTGCTACCGATAATTGCAGCCTGGCCGCTTTTACAGCAAGCCATACACCGGGCACCACATTCGCCCAGGGTACAAGCACTGTTACCTATACTGCAACTGATGATTGCGGGAATACAACGATATGTACTTTCGATATAAATGTTATAGATGATGAGCCACCTGTTATAACTGCCTGTGCAAATGACAGAACACTGAGTGCTGATAATAATTGCGAGGCGCTGGTACCTGACCTTACAACTGAAGTAGCTGCCTATGATAACTGCAGTCCGGCCATCGTTGTAAGCCAGCTGCCGTCAGCCGGCACAGCAATATCAGCCGGGACAACCCAGGTAACACTGACCGTGACTGACGGAAGCGGAAATTCAACACTTTGTTATGCTGACTTAACGGTCATTGATGATACAGCCCCGGTGCTGGTAAGTGCTGATACAGCTGCATATATAGGTCCGGGAAATACGGTGACCATTGACAGTTCCTTCGTATTCAACGCCACGGCATCATATGATAATTGTGGGATTAGCTCGGTTACGATAGATATAAATACCTTCGACTGCAGTATGCTGGGACCCAATACTGTTAATATTATGGCATTTGACGGAGCCGGAAACAGTACCCCGGGAACAGCTGTTGTTACAGTGACTGATACAAATACAGTCGTGGCATATGCAGGACCGGATGATGTGCTATACACCACCGAGGGAATATATACCCTGAGTGCGGCTGTTGTGGATAACGGAACGGTAATATGGGGAAGCACAGGTGATGGAGTGTTTGATGACCCGACGATTGTTAACCCTGTTTATACCATGGGTGCCACTGACAGTGACAGTGTTAAGTTATATATGGATGTAACACCAATAATAGGTTGTACGCCTGTGAGTGACACCATCAAACTTACCATAAGTGAAGGACCGGTGGCCCATGCAGGTGCGGATGATGATGTCTGTGCTTCGGAAACGCAGTATCCGCTTAGCGATGCTTCTTCTGAAGGAGGCACTGTCTTATGGACAAGCAGCGGAGATGGTAGCTTCGATGATCCGACAGTTGATAACCCTGTATATACCTTTGGCACGGGTGATTATATTACCGGTAGCGTAGTGCTTACGATGACCGTTACAGGGGCCATTGAAACAAGCACAGATGAAAAGATAATCACCATAAATGATTTACCTGCGATTATTGTTGATGAGCATAATGATATATCATGTAATGGTTTAATGGATGGATTTTTGAATATCAGTGGAACGGGCGGTTCAGGCTCATACCAGTTCAGCATTGATGGTTCTCCCTACCAGGCATCAGGTGAATTCTCCGGTCTGGCCCCCGGTGATTATGATCTTTCAGTAATAGATGCCAATGGCTGCCAGGTTGACACCAGTGTGACAATAACAGAACCGGATGTTTTTACATATAACCTGGATGATGTGACTCATTGCAGTTGCTACGGAATTGGGGATGGTGCAATAAGCATAACCATAAATGGCGGAACACAGCCGTATTCAATCAGCTGGACCGGTCCTGGTGGTTTTTCATCCACCGATGAGGACCTGGCCGGCATCCCGGCAGGTATGTATACACTTAACCTGACCGATGCAAATAATTGCAATACATTTACACTCGATGTTCTGATTACCCAGCCGCCGGAGATAATTATTACACCTGGTGACATTTCTGATTATAGTGGCTACGGCGTGAGTTGTTATGGAGAAACAGATGGTTATATCAATATCAGTAGCATTAGCGGGGGTACAGGTGCCTTAAGTATAAGCTGGGAGGGCCCGGGGGGCTTTACATCTTCAGATGAGGATATTTCAGGTCTTGAAGCAGGCGGATATATGCTTACAGTTACTGATGAACCGGGTTGTTCGGAAATTTATGAAGTAGTACTTACGGAGCCGGATGAACTGATAATAGATTTTACCACCTTTATGGCATCCTGCCCGGATGTGGCCGACGGATCAATTGAGCTGGAGGTTACAGGTGGGGTTATGCCCTATACCTTCCTATGGAATGATGGTGCAACTACAGAAGACCGCACTTCAATTATGAGCGGTACATATACGGTACAGGTGACTGATGCCAATGGGTGCTCGGCACAGGCAGTTATAAATGTGGATTTCAATGGTGAAAATTGCCTTGTAATTCCCGAAGTGATAACGCCGGGTGTTGTTGACGGTCAGAATGACTTCCTTGTAATCAGGAATATCAGTCTTTACCCGGATGCTGAAATAAAGATATTCAACAGGTGGGGGCAAATTGTTTTCAGTGCCAAAAACCTGGAGGAGAACCGGTGGGACGGCACCTTTAAAGGCAAAGCACTGCCGGTGGATTCGTACCATTACATACTTGATCTTGGTGACGGGTCGGATCCCCGAACCGGTACAATAACAATAATCAGATAAGAGACTAATGCTAGTGTCAATATGAGAAATACCATAAAAATACTGATCATTATATGCGGAATGCTGCCCGGGGTGTATTTAAATGCACAGCAGGTTCCTATGTATAGCCAGTATATTATGAACGGATTTTTAATTAATCCTTCATATGCCGGTAATGACGGGTATACTACACTCAACCTGACAGCCCGGGAACAATGGCTGGGAATCCCTTCTTCCCCGAGCACCTATGCCTTCAGCTTCCAGACCAGGTGGCTGAACAATAGTTATATCCAGAAATCCACGAATGTCAGGAAAGATATTGTTAAACCAACCAGGCCAAGCCGTGTGGGACTGGGTGCTTATGTTTTTAATGACCGCAATGGCATAATAAACCGAACAGGGTTCTCGGCAACCTATGCATACCATATCGATATTGGAAGTTTCGGCTCACGACTCTCGTTTGGACTGGCCTCTACCTTCTACCAGTTTGCCATTGATCTGGACGGGGCAATTGTGGCCGATATTAATGATGAGTTCCTTAATAATTATGACAGGGTTGTTTTTATACCCGATTTTAATTTTGGAGTGAGCTATACATCCAGGAATTATTACATGGGATTTTCTGCTACCCAGCTTTTCAGGGGTTCGCTTACACTGGGCAATGCTGCTAAAAATCCACGCACCGAGCTGGGACACTTCTTCCTCACCGGTGGAGTAAAAGTGCCGCTTGCAGGCGATGACTGGATGCTGGAGCCCTCAGCCCTGATAAAAACATCTGATATGGTACTGAAGGCAGCTCAGATGGATCTTACCACAAGGGTTTATTACAAAAACGATTACTGGGCAGGTATTTCATATCGTACACAGGATGCCGTGATAATGATGCTGGGACTTACTTATGATAAGTTCTATTTTGCCTATGCCTTTGACCTTGCACTGACTGATATCAGGAACTATAGTTATGGTTCACATGAACTGTCAGTAGCTGTTAAATTTGGAGAGAATGCCAGGAGATATCGCTGGTTGAACCAGTACTGATACACCAGGTAAGCTGCTTATTATTCATGAATAAAATTTATTTATTCCTGCTCTTAATTTTCATATGCTTTTCATCATGCGAAAAGAAAAGATATTTCGATGGTGAGATGCCCGGACTTGAATTTTCTGATGATACCATACATTTCGATACGGTGTTTACCAGTATTGGCACTGTTACAAGGGAACTGAGAATAAAAAACCCTTACCGGTCCTGGTTGAAGATCGACAGGATACAGCTTGCGGGTGGAGAGAATTCTCCTTTCAGGTTAAATGTGGATGGTGTGCCGGGAAACAGCTTCACCATGGTCGAAATAGCCCCGTCAGACAGCCTCTTTATTTTTATTGATGCTTTAATCGATCCTAACGACCTGGATAACCCTGTTTTAATAAATGATTCCATTGAATTTGAAATAAGTGGCAATATACAGGATGTGAACCTCATTGCATGGGGACAGGATATACATCTGCTAAACTCCGCTGTTATTGAAACGGAGACATGGACCGGGGGTAAGCCCTATGTAATTTATAACTCAATGCTGGTTGACACAGGTCATGTATTAACAATAAATGAAGGTGCTGAAATACTCTTTCACAGGGGCTCAAGCATGTATGTGGCCGGCACACTCCATGTTGAGGGGAGCCATGACGAACCGGTGCTTTTTGCCTCCGACAGGATTGAGGCGCTATACTCGGATATACCCGGACAATGGCAGGGCCTGTATTTTCTTAACGGGAGTTCAGGTAATCTTATTCGTAATGCGAGTATAAAAAATGCCGTTTCTGGTTTGCATGCAGGTAATCTGAATGCAGGTGATCCGCCACCGGAACTCGAACTGCAAAACCTTATCATTGCGCATATGACAGTAAGTGGACTTTCCTCACTCGGGTCAGTGATAAAGGCTGAGAATGTTCTTATTTATCATTGCGGCTACTACTGTGCCTTTCTTGCAGCAGGTGGTGAATATAATTTTATTCACTGCACAATGGCAAACAGGTGGGATT
Source organism: Bacteroidota bacterium (assembly GCA_051748705.1). Taxonomy (GTDB): domain Bacteria; phylum Bacteroidota; class Bacteroidia; order Bacteroidales; family VadinHA17; genus UBA9300. The sequence goes on from JBNJHQ010000014.1 coordinate 17,142, forward strand.
ATTCAAGTCGCATCAGCCCGGCACTGTATATAAGTGACTTTTATTATTATGATGATCAAGGATATACGGGGGAGCTGATTAAGGCAGGATTCTATAATTCTGTAATTACCGGCCGAAGGGAAGCGGAAATAAATATAGAAAGCAATAATGGAGAACAACTGAATGTTGAATTTGTCAATTGTCTTATTCAGAATACCGGCCTGTTCACTTATCCATGCGAGAACTGTATTTTAAACATTGATCCACTTTTTTTCAGCTGGAGTGAATACGATTTCAGGCCTGATACGCTTTCGCCCCTGATAAACGCAGGGTCATATTATTATGCGGATATGCTGCCCTATGATCTTCGGGGAAACAGCCGTCTGGAGGATGAAGGACCTGATATGGGAGCCTATGAGAAACAGATCGGTGAAAATGCTGAAAAAAAATAATCACATAAGCATTGTAATTGCAGTCCTTGTCGCGATGATTGCAAATTCCCATATCCCGGGCAATAAGTCAGACAAACAAAGAGACGGCCTGCAGCTCATGTTCTATAATGCCGAGAATTTCTTCGATACGCTGGACAGCCCCCTGGATGACGATGAATTTCTTCCAGAATCTGCACGTAAATGGAATTCCTATAAGTATTACCATAAGCTGAATAATATCTTCAGGGTAGTAGTACTATGCTCTGACGGTATGGAAACACCTGATATTATAGGATTGTGCGAGATTGAAAACAGTGCCGTCCTTCATGACCTGTGCGAAAAGACTTATCTGAAGCGTGAGGGATATGAATACCTGGTTGCTGATGGAAAGGATGAAAGAGGGATAAATACAGCACTTATTTACAGGAGAGAAAAACTTGAATTATTATCTTCCGAATCCTGGTGTCCGTCAGATTCTTTGGGTGGCTATATGCTTACACGGGCAATTCTATACAGTAGCTTCAGGCATGGCAGAGATACACTTGATATTATCATCTGTCACTGGCCATCAAGGAGGGGAGGAGCAATATCATCGGATAAGCGCCGCAAGACAGTGGCTTCATTTATAAGAGATAAAGTTGACAGTATCGGCACGGGAAGGAAGATTATTATCATGGGCGATATGAATGACGAACCCTGTTCGGAATCGGTCCGTGATGTACTGGGAGCCAGCTGCAGTATGGATAATGGTGAAGGAGGTACCCTGGTAAATACTCATGTGCCAGGTAAGCAGGGACCTGGAACTTACAAGTACAGGGGAACATGGTATGCTTTTGACCAGATAATTTTATCATCAGGCCTATATGATGCAGGGAGCGGATTAAGCTATGAAAGGGAAAGCTTCAGGATTGTCGATAATGATGCTCTGTTACGAGATGATAATTCCTATAAAGGATACCGGCCCTTTGGAACCTGGTACGGGTATGATTACCAGGGCGGATACAGTGACCACCTGCCCGTTACAGCTGTGCTTTCTTACAGGTGATGTCAGCCTGAAGACGGTTTGAGTCCAATTTCAGCAGCTTTCTTAATTAAAAAATCCCTTGCTGCATTATACTCATTGGGTATTTCACCATCAAGAATTGCTTCTTTAATACTGTCCTTCAAGATGCCAACTTCCTTTCCCGGTTCTATATTGAACATACTGATAATTTCATTTCCATCAATGGGTGGCTGGAAATTCCTTATATGGTCCTTTTGCTCAATATCATGAAGTTTCTGCCTCACGAGCCTGAAATTACTGAGATGCTGCTTTACTTTCCTTTCATTTTTTGAGGTGATGTCAGCCTCACAAAGCATCATCAGGTCATCAATGTCATCTCCTGCATCATAAAGCAGTCTTCTCACTGCAGAATCAGTTACGGATTCCTGTGAAAGGGTGATCGGTCGCAGATGCAGAGCTACAAGCTTCCTGACATACTGCATATTTTCTCCCATTGGAAGCTTTAATCTTTTGAATATGCGGGGAACCATTTTTGAGCCGACAAATTCATGACCGTGAAAGGTCCATCCGGTACCCTCAACATATTTTTTTGTCAGCGGCTTGGCTATATCATGTAAAAGTGCTGCCCAGCGCAGCCATAGCGAATCAGATTTTTCACACACATTATCCAGGACCTGGAGGGTATGTTCAAAGTTGTCCTTATGACCGTGTTTATCTTTTTTATCAACACCCTTAAGAGAATGAAGCTCAGGAAGAATGATTTCAAGCAGGCCGCTGTTGTACAGTAAGCTGAAGCCGGACGATGGCCGGGGGCTCATTAGTATTTTGTTTAACTCTGTGGTAATCCTTTCGTAGGAAACAATTGAGATTCTTCCGGAATTTTCTTTAATTGATTCAAAAGTGCCGGGATGAATTGAAAAGTCGAGCTGGCTGGCAAACCTTATTGCTCTAAGCATTCTCAAAGGGTCATCCGAAAATGTTCTTCCCGGTTCCAGTGGTGTACGGATAATCTTTTTCTTAAGATCATCAATTCCATTAAAGGGATCGATCAGTTGGCCGAAATCTGACCTGTTGAGGCTGATCGCCATGGCGTTGATGGTGAAATCGCGCCTGTTCTGATCATCTTCGAGATTACCGTCCTCAACAAAAGGCTTACGTGAATCATGCTTGTATGATTCCTTCCTGGCCCCGACAAACTCGAGAGTATATCCCCTGGCCCTGAACATTGCCGTACCAAAATTTTTGTAAACAGTCACCTTTATACGGGGTGATATTGAAGATGCAATTCTTTTGGCCAGCTCAATACCGCTGCCGATTACCATTATATCAATATCCCTGTTGTCATTATTACGCTCCAGCAGGCAGTCACGCACATAGCCTCCTATAACATAAGTCTCAAGCCCCGATTCATATGCTTGATCTGAAATCAGAGAAAAAATACTGTCAGATATACATCTATTCATATTTAGATATGACGATTTGTTCATAATATATGACAAAATTACAATTAAATGCTCAAAAAGCCGTAACTTTATAAGTTAATGAACAATGGTATGGTCTTTGACGTTTAGGGTGAAAACAATTTAATTTTTCAATTATGGTAGAGCATCTGACAAAAGAAACATTTTTAACAAAGGTATTTAATTACGAAGAGAACAAAGAATGGAAATTCGAAGGGGACAAGCCTTGTATGATAGATTTTTATGCAGACTGGTGCCAGCCGTGTAAAATGGTTGCACCCGTACTTGAAGAACTGGCGAAGGAGTATGACGGGTCGCTTGATATTTACAAGATAGACACTGAGTCAGAACAGGAGCTGGCCGCAATTTTCGGGATAAGGAGTATTCCTTCACTTTTATTTGTTCCAAGGGATGGTCAGCCTCAAATGGCGATGGGAGCATTGCCAAAGGACACTTTTGAGAAGGCAATTAAGGATGTTCTTGGAGTGGAGAAGAAGAAGTAAGTATTAAATTAGTATTAAAAAAAAGTTAAAAGTTTAATTTTCATAGGAGATTAATGCAACAATTAATACCTTTGATACGTTAAAGGAACAGAAGGTAACACTATAAGAAAAACAGTAGTTTGTTTTCTGGGATTTAGGTTTAGGGACATTAGGGAAAAATCAGGGCAACATTTAGTAAGTCCTGATTTTTTTTATTCCATATCACTGATTATTTTATCAATTTCCTCTTCGGTGTCCCTCAGTTTTGACTGGCACAGTCTTAATAATTCTGAAGCTCGCTTAACTTTACCTGAGAGTTCGTCAACATCCAGTTCTCCCGACTCAATCTGCTTCAGTATATTTTCAAGTTCTTCAACGGCTTGGTTAAAACCAGGTTTTTTATCAGTCATGAGTATTATTAATGTGTATATAAATTGTTGTTCCTGAACCTTTTTTACTTTCCAGGCTGAGGCTGCTGTCATTTTTATCAGTCATGAGTTTGGCTATTATCAATCCGAGGCCCATTTTATGACTGTCTCCGGCATTTATTTCGGCTTTTACCCTGCTGATATCAAATATTTTATCCTTCAGACTCTCCGGAATACCGCTGCCGAAGTCTGTTACTGAAAGAGTGCAGCCCCTTTCTGATTCTTCCGCCCTTATAATAATATCTGACCGGGGAGAGGAATATTCTATGCTGTTCTCGGTAAGTATCGTCAATATTGTTTTAAGGCAGAATTTGTCATATATGATACTTATTGAAGGATCAACATCAAACCTTATTCTGATGTCTTTTTTCAGGGCAATGCCCAGGAGGGATGGTAATATCTCGTGTAAGAAATCGTTCAGGTTAAAAACAAGCGGTTCCACTACATACTTATTCCTCTGTAGTTTTGACCAGAGCAGTATTCTTTCAAGTCCCTTTTCTATGGCAGAAGAGTTCTTGTAAAGTTTCTCCATCTGTGTTTTCAGCTTGAGATCTTTATTATTGTTTTCCAGATATTCACTTATTTCAGATAATTTATCTGTCAGGTTATGGAATGGCTTGCTGAGCTTGATCGAGATAATTGAAAAGAAATCACTTTTGTTTTCCCTTATGCTGAGTATATTTTCCTTATACCTCGATGATCGTTCATAGGCCTCCTGCAGCCCGGTTCGCCTTTCTGCAAGTTTAATGTTTGTTCTCCTGATTGATGTAAGGTTATACATGAGGTATGCCAGGAGGCTGATAATAATTATCAGTGCCAGGTAGATCGTGAGTGATATAGTTTTTTCAAGTTTTATTCTCTTTAGCAGTAAATCATTCTGTTGTCTTGCCCACTCAATATTATCTTCTGACGCCCTGATGCTTAATCTTATATTATAATTTGACACCAGGTCCTGCACTTCATTTTTTATATGTTCACTTCTCTGTTTGCGATATAAGAGGCTGTAATCTATTGCTTTACTGTAATAACCCCGCTTTTTGTATTCTTCAGACAGCAAATGTATTGTATTGACCGGATCAATTACTTCATATCCGGACAATAAACTAAAATCAACACTGTCAATAATGGCAGCACTGAGGTCAATTTTGCCTTCCACCATATTGTATTTAGCCAGTCTTAAATTGATCATATTTGAACGTGCTGAAGATTCAACTTTCCTGTTCTCAATAATCATTGAATCTATCCATTGTTTCATGCCTGGGCGTCCTTCTGCATAGTAGTTATCGAAGAGGAAGGCAAAGGCATCGATCTTTCTTCCATGCCCGTCAATTCCCATGTAATAGTCGAGTGCCTCCATCAGGTATAAGCGACTGTTCTCATAATCCTCATATGCAAGATAAACCTCACCCAGTGTTGTCAGTTCATCCCCGATCCTTATGTCTTCCAGTGAATTTTTCCTCAATTCAATAGATCTCTTGTAATACTGGATACTTTTTAGAGTATCCTGTTTTCTGAATGACACGAGGCCAAGATTATGCAATATTGAGGCCCTGCTTTCATTCAGGCCAAGGCTGTCGAATAGTCTTAATGCCTTCAGATAGTTCTCTTCTGCGTCATTCAGTAAACCGGATGTTGTATAAAGGTTCCCGTAGATATGGAATGTTTCAGCAATTTTTTCAGCATCATTAATCCTCCTTGCAATCTCCATCCTTTTATCTGCATATAACAGTCCGGTTCTCAATGATCTGTTCTGTTGCTCAACTGCACAATCTTTCAGCACTCTCAGTTTAACCGTATCATGCATGATGGATATGACATTCATTATGCTGTCTGTATTGCCTGCCTGTCCGTAACAGTTGAGGCCAATCAGCATAAGAATAATTATATGTATACTCTTCCTATCAGCCATTTGCTTTCAGGATTTTCAGTATAACACATGTGCCCTCTCTGCCTTTATTGTCAATGTCCAGTTCACCTTTATTCATCTGCAGCAGGTCTATGCATATTGCCAGACCAAGGCCGCTTCCTTTCTCGCTGCCTGTTCCGGGTTTTGATGACAGGTAATTCCCTTTCAGTATGTTCAGCCTTGTTTCCTCATCCATTCCAATGCCCTCATCTTCCACGGTGATATAAACAAGATCTTCTTCTTCCCGTGCTTTTATTTTCACTTCCTTACCTGCATGACTGTATTTGATGGCATTATTCAGCACATTTCGCAAAACAGTTTTAAGAACATCCGGATTTATGCAGGCAATAATTTCCTTATCAGAATTCGAAGTGATGTTTATTTTTTTCCTTTCGGCCAGGGGTTTATAGAGTGCAATAACGTCCTGTATTACAGGCTTTATATGTAGATCAGACATCTCAAGTTTGTCTTTGCCGCCCTGTATGGTTGCAATACTTTGGAGATTTATCAGCAACTGGTTTAGCTGGAATGATGTTTCGCTGAGCATATTACTGTACTCGATCAGGCTATCTTTATCGAGTGCTTCAAAATCATCAACCATCAGTTTGCTGAATCCAAGTATTGCCTGGAATGGGTTTATCAGATCGTGAGCGAATACTGATATGAGGGTATCGAGCAGTTTATTTTCTTTCTCCAGTTCTCTGTTTGTTTTTTGCAGTTCCCGGTTCACGGCTGCAAATTTTTCAGTTTCTATGCTGAATTCCTCTTTATATTTATTCCTTATCTTCCTTATCCGGAGCAAAATTACAAAGAGAATAATCAGGGCAAATA
>JBNJHQ010000015.1:0-16232 GCA_051748705.1 Bacteroidota bacterium
GCAATGGAGGAGACCGTTATAATAAAGATCATTATAACAAGTCCTTTGTTGAAAAAATTTATCCCGCCATAAATCCTTACTCTCATTGAGTTTTATTTAACCTTTATCTGGTGTCAAGGAAATATTTATCTCCTTCCTTATAATAATCAAGGTTAAAAGTAGTACAAATAATACGGATAATTGTTTCGTGTGACTGATTATCAAATACAGAAGTGACTCTCAGATTCCTGATTTCATCGTTTTCGGTTTCAATATTGATGTTATGCACCCTTTTCAGGTCTTTAATCACTTTCCCCAGGCTGTCGCCTTCAAATACAAGGAGTTCAGTCTTCCAGGATAAATAATTGGGATCATTATTAAGGCTTTTGGTGGCTGAATCGTCTGATAAGAGTCCCAGATCGCCCTGCTGGAGTGTTACAGATTCTTCTCCTCCGTGGTTTTTCAGCAGAACTTCTCCTGAGGTAACGAGCACCTCAACCCTGTTGTTGCCGGTATTTACATTGAAAGATGTACCGAGTACTGTAACATCGGCATCACCCGCATTAACGGTGAATGGTCTGGTGTTATCACTTTCGATATCGAAATATGCTTCTCCTTCCAGTTTCACTGTTCTGCTTTTACTGTCAAATTTGTCAGGGTAAGTGATACTTGAATTCCTGTTAAGGTAAACAGTACTGCCATCAGGAAGATCCACCCTCACATTTTTCTGGCCTGCATCAGTCAGTATAATATTCTCGCTGTTATTCCCGGAATTCGTCAGGCCGATATATAATCCTGTGAAGGCAAGACCCATAATAATTATTATGGAAGCAGCTATCCTGAAGGCTCTTGTGAACGGGAATTTTTTCGCCGGTATCATCTTCTCTGCCTGCAACCTGCCATAAAGCTTATCCCAGGCCTTATCGGTATCTGCTTTTTCACTTCTGCCAATTTCATTCATTTCCATCCAGTATTTTTGAACAGCCTGGTCTTGTCCGGAGAGGAACTCATCAAAAGTCTTCCTTTCCCTATCGTCCATCTTATTGGTATTTGTATTTTCTTTTTTCATTTTTATTTATGCTGACAGTTCTTTCCTGAATTCTTTCAATGCTTTACCCATGTTAGCTTCCACTGTTTTTACAGAGATAGAAAGCTCTTCGGCTATCTCGGAATATTTCATCCCGTCAAAACGGCTCATACAAAAGATTTTTGCAGCACGTTCGGGTAATCTTTCAATTATCCTGTTTACCTTTTCGTGCAGCTCTATATAGTTCATTCTTTCAGAAGGGTCTTCACCAGTCTTTGTAATATTTCCCCTGATCTCATCTTCGTGTCGCATAACAACCTTTTTATGATCTATATAGTGTATGCACCTGTTATAGACTGAGCGGAAGAGGTAAGCGTTGATCGAACTGTTGATCATGATCTTTTTCCTGTCGCGCCACAGGACATAAAAAAGTTCCTGCACTATTTCTTCAGAGGTATCTGTGTCTTTCAGTATGGTTCTTGCATAATTTACCAGAGCATTATAGGAGGAACGGAACAGTTTCTCAAAAGCCTTGATGTCACCGTTCCGTATCCTCCTGCTAATATCTCTGTTGCCTGCCATATTTTAGTTATCCAGTAAATCATTCCACCTGAGCCTGCGGTTAAGTTTACGGATTGCTGATTCTATACTCTGATCAGGTTCAATAACATTATATTCACCCCAGAAATCAAGGTCGGCAAAAGCGCTCAGCTGTTCGGTAAAAACATCACCTTTCCTGACTTTTTCGCTTCCTGTGAATCTTACGACTTCTTCCTCGGTCCTGTCGGTTATTGCAATTTCCGACATCGTAGTATAGGTTTTATTGAACAGCTTTCTCTTCCAGTTGCATTTGAATTCAACTTCTGCACGGGCATAGGCAAAATAGTACTTGCCATCCTGCTCCCTGAATTTAAGCCTGTAGCTGGCCATCTCGGGTGTAACTTTCATTCCGAGGGGCTTCTTTCTAACAAATATAGAGGAAGCCAGGTCTTTATCTTCCAGGTTAATGCTGAATTCGGCTTCCGTTAAGGCGAAAGTTTCCATCTCAATAAAGAATTTGCCGAGGAACAAAGGAATATCAACTTCCTTACGCTGCTGGAATTCTATTACATAATGCGGTTTTTCATCAATTACGACAATATTCTCCAGCTTGTATTCATATGAGTTCATCATATCATAGGTGAGTATGCCATATGCATTTTTCACAACATCAAGCTGTAAGGTCGTTACCGGGCCGCCCTGCAGCCTGAACAACACTGTATCGATCTTTGCTTCATCAACATTCTTACGACCCTTGTAGACCCTGGCTGCATCGAATCTGAAATCATTGTTGTAGGGAGCTTTGAAAACTTCAACAACAGCTTCTGCAATAGATACATAGTTCCTGTTTTTCTTAATTGTTTCGCGATAGAAACCGGTCATCAGGTTAGGCACCTCAGCGTAATTTTTACCGATATATTGTATAACGTTCTCGATAATTTCTTCGGCGCTAATAGGCTTGACAACAACCTCCTGTATAGGTATGGTAGCCTGGGTGAGTTCAATGATATTCTCTTCCTCACCCTGTGAGAGGTTCACCAGGGGAATTTCCTTGTTCCTGTATCCAATATATGTTACTTCAATAAATGGATCACTTACTTCAACATCTATCTTGAGAATAAATTCCCCGTCAAGGTTCGATACCGTTGCCACATTTGTTCCTTTAAGGGCAATTGTGGCAAATATCAGTGGATTGCCTGTTTCCATGTCGACTACCTTACCCTTAAGGGTAATAAAGGACTGCTGATCCTGTGTGTTCATATCCGTACTGCCGGCTGCCCTGGCAGTAGCAAGTGAAATGATCACGAAGAGGATCAGGCTTACCATTGTAATATCGATAACTCTTTTCATGGCTTTAATTTTTTTACGTTTAAAATTTCTTATTTGCTTTCGTCACTTATATGACCTTTAATCTGTCATATACCCTATCCGTAAATTTATTTATTTCAGACTTAAAGGGGAGGGGTGGCATATTTTGCCAGGGGATACAATTCCATGATTGACGAAAACAGTTAAGCAATAAAGCCCTTTGAATAAACCGGCAATAATTATCACCGGGGATCAGACAGTCATAATATCAGTTTCCTTGGCTTCGACGATCTCATCCACTTTTTTTACATATTCATCGGTAAGTTCCTGTACATTATCCTCCGCAATTTTTTCCTCATCTTCGGCCAGGCCTTCTTTGAGCAGCTTCTTAAGCTCATCATTGGCCCATTTACGTGCATTACGTATGCTTATCCTGGCTGATTCTCCTTCGTTTTTAACCATTTTTACCAGCTGTGCCCTTCTTTCTTCAGTGAGTGGAGGTACATTGATTCTTATTACTTCCCCGTTGTTTATTGGAGTCAACCCAATATTTGCAGCCATGATGGCCTTTTCAATCGGGCCCAGTATTGTCTTTTCCCACGGCTGGACAATTATTGATTTTGCATCGGGTGTATTGATGTTCGACACCTGGCTAAGGGGTGTATTAACCCCGTAATAGTCTACCTTTATACCATCCAGGAGTGCCGGTGTTGCTTTTCCAGCCCTGAGTTTTGAGAGCTCTGTTTCAAGATGACTGATGGCACTTTTCATCCTGTCAGTGGTTTCTTCCATTATTATTTCAATATCTTCATTCATGCGAGTAATTTTAATATTGAGGTTGATTGTCAATTAACAAATTTAAAAAAATTCTGTAAAAACAGCATTTCAGCCCTGTTTAATAATGGTTCCCACTTTTTGACCTTTAATAATTTTCAAAAGGTTCCCTGGCGTATTCATATCAAAAACAATAATTGGCATCTTATTTTCAAGGCACATTGTAAAGGCAGTCTGATCCATCACCCTGAGCCGCCTGGAGATAGCTTCAGTGTAAGTAATATGATCAAATTTTTCTGCTTTATTGTTTTTTTCAGGATCATCTGAGTATACCCCGTCAACCCGTGTACCTTTGAGCAGGGCGTCGCAGCCTGTTTCCACGGCCCTCAGGGCTGCGGCTGTATCGGTGGTAAAAAAGGGGTTTCCCGTGCCACCTGCAAGAAGGCACACATTACCTTCTTTCATTGCCCTTACTACCCTGTCACGCTTATATAATTCCCCCACCGGTTCCATTCTTATGCTGGTAAAGAGCATGGCTTTGCAGGCTGCCGAATGCAGTTCGTTTTCAAGTGCAAGACTGTTGATAACTGTGGCCAGCATGCCCATCTGGTCGCCCTTAAGCCTGTCAAAACCTGATTCACTGCCCTTCAGTCCCCTGAATATGTTACCCCCGCCCATCACTATGGCTGTTTGAACACCTGCATTTACCAGGTCCATTATCTGCCTGGCATAATAAGCGAGCCTTTCCGGGTCAATACCATAATTACCATTGCCCTGGAGTGATTCACCACTTAACTTGAGTAATATTCTTTTGTATTTCATTTTTTGAAAAAGTATATTTCAATAATAAAAGTATGCCTGGCACTTTACATGCACAGGGCCCGGACTAGTTTATTGGCTTCATCAAAAATAGTAATTTTACTCATATGTGATGACTTTTAAATAATAGCCCGAAGAGTAAGCCTGAAATGAAAAAATGTATTTCTTTGCAGATGAATGACAGGCATGTAACTTAAAGAGAAAATAACCGGAATAAATGAAAAACACTTATTTCAACCTGGTTGAACAAACTTACTACTTTCCACAGGAGGGTTTTGATCTGATTGACGGCTATCTCACTTTTTACGGTGTGTCGCTTAAGTACCTCATAGAAAAATACGGGACCCCTTTCAGATTGATGTATCTGCCGAGGATAGGAGACCAGATAAAAAAATCAAGGAATTTATTCAACAGGGCTATCAAGGCAACGGGCTACAGGGGATCATATCATTTTTGTTATTGTACCAAATGCTGTCATTTTCATCATGTTGTGAGTGCTGCACTCAGGCATAATGTCAATCTTGAAACATCTTCATCCTTTGATATTGACCTGATCGCAAAGTTGTATAAGAAAGGGGAGATTGACAAGAAAAGGATCATTATACATAACGGGTACAAAAGCCCTGAATATGTCTCCAAGATACTTGAACTTCAGAAAATCGGGTTTATTAATTCAATCATAGTTCTTGACAGCGGCGAGGAGCTTGATCGTATACTGGAGCAGCTGGGCGATAACAGGGTGAAAGTGGGCATACGCATGGCTATAGATGAAGAACCGCAGTCGAGTTATTATACTTCCAGGCTGGGCCTTCCTTACGCTGAGGTAATGGATTTCTACCTGCAAAAGATAAAAAACAATCCAAGAGTCGAGTTCAGGATGTTACATTTCTTTGTCGATTCCGGAATAAAGGACAGTCTTTATTACTGGGGGGAATTCCAGAAAGCACTGAAACTCTATGTTGATCTGAAAAAGGAATCCGATACTCTTGATTCACTCAATCTCGGGGGAGGTTTTCCTATCCGGAACCACCTGGGCTTTGAATATGATTATGAGTACATGATAAAGGAGATAGTGCGCAATATTAAGGAAACATGCAGCAACGCCGGTATAAGCGATCCGGATATATTTACCGAGTTTGGAAAATATACCGTTGGTGAAAGTGGTGCGATAATTTTCAAGGTGCTCGAACAGAAGCAGCAGAATGATAATGAATTATGGTATATCGTGGATAACAGCCTCATGAATACCATCCCTGATGCATGGTCAATGCATGAAAAGTTTATTCTTCTGCCGGTCAATAAATGGAATAACGAGTATACCAGGGTCAATATAGGTGGTATTAGCTGCGACCATTCAGATTACTATAATTCAGAAGATTTCAACCAGCAGATACTGTTGCCAAAATATTCGAATGATGAAAAGGAACCCCTGTATATCGGATTTTTCCATACCGGTGCTTACCAGGATTCAATAAGTGGTTATGGTGGAATCAAGCACTGCCTTATACCGGCACCCAAACATGTAATAATTGACAGGGATGCCACCGGTAATTTTAATGACTATGTATACAGGAATGAGCAGACGGTTGATGATATGCTTAACATTCTTGGTTACCTGGGGCAATAATGAGAACATTTGGTGATATAGAGGATAAATATGCCGGCTTTAAGGAGTCGGAGATACTGCTTCAGTCATTTCCTTATGATGGCACCAGCACATGGGGTAAAGGCTCCGATAAAGCTTTTGAGGCCTTCCTGGAGGCATCGGATCATCTCGAACTGTATGATATTGAGACTGATTCGGAGGTGTTCAGGAAAGGCATACATATCATGCCTGAAATATCCCTTGATGGAGATCCCGGGGAAGTGACAGAAAAGATTTACAGGAGGACGGCTGAACTTCTTGAAAATGATAAACTGCTTACTTTCATTGGTGGTGAACATTCCGTAAGCATTGGTATAATAAAAGCCTTCGCGGAGAGATTCAGTGACCTGACTGTTTTGCAGCTTGATGCGCATACTGATCTCAGGCCTGAATACATGGGGAGCTCCTTTAACCATGCCTGTGCAATGCATGAGGCATCAAAGATCACTGACCTTGTGCAGGTTGGAATAAGGAGCATGGACAGTGTCGAGCTCCCTTATTTTGACCGTTCCAGGTGTATTTTTGCGAGCGAGATGCAGGGTGATGACAGCTGGATAGACAGGGCAGCAGCCCTTCTCGGCAATAATGTCTATATAAGCATTGACATGGATGTCTTTGATCCTTCACTTGTACCTGCCACGGGAACACCCGAGCCGGGGGGTATAACATGGTACCATGCCCTGAAGCTGCTGAGGAAGGTTTGTGCTGTAAGCAATGTCAGGGGCTTTGACCTTGTGGAGCTGTCACCCCTGGAGAAGATTAAGGCACCTGCCTTCATGATGGTTAAATTGTTTTATAAGATTTTAAGCTATAAGTATTATGGATAAGGGAAAGATAAGTGAATTTATTGAAGAACATTTCAGGCACTTCAATGCTGCCAGTCTGCTCGATGCCTCCATTGCTTACCGTGAACAGCTTAATGCCGGTGCAAAGATGATGATCACCCTGGCAGGTGCCATGAGCACAGCCGAACTGGGTAAATCGCTGGCTGAAATGATAAGGCAGGACAGGGTACACATCATTACCTGTACCGGGGCCAACCTTGAGGAGGATGTTTTTAACCTGGTGGCACATACGCATTATAAGCGCATCCCGGGTTACAGGAGCCTTAATGCTGAAGATGAAGAAGAGCTTCTTCATAACCATTTCAACAGGGTTACAGATACCTGTATCCCCGAAGAGGAGGCAATGAGGAGGATAGAAAAACACCTGATAAAGGCATGGCAAAAAGCAGCTGGGAATGAAAGATCTTATTTCCCACATGAATATTTTTACGAGATACTCAGAAGCGGTGAGCTGGAGGCTTATTACGAGATCGATCCATCCGACTCATGGTTGCTGGCAGCTGCTGAAAAGAACCTGCCCGTAATAGTTCCGGGATGGGAAGATTCGACATGTGGTAATTTTTTTGCCTCACACTGTATAAGGGGAGAATATCCGCCGACAATTGTCCGTTCGGGTATTGAATATATGATGATGCTGGCCGACTGGTACCGGAACAATTCCTCCGGCGGGGTTGGCTTCTTCCAGATAGGAGGAGGCATAGCGGGTGACTTTCCTATATGTGTTGTGCCAATGCTGCACCAGGATCTGCAGCTCGTAGATGTACCCGTATGGTCTTACTTCTGCCAGATAAGTGATTCGACAACAAGTTATGGTTCATATTCGGGGGCAGTGCCAAATGAAAAAATCACATGGGGCAAGCTGGCACCAGAAACGCCAAAATTTATTATTGAATCGGATGCCACCATTGTGGCACCCCTGATTTTTGCCTATATACTGGGGTGGTAAAAAAAAAGCCGTTAAGGCTGTCCTTAACGGCTCCTGAATAATATCCTTTACAGCTTAGTCATTCAGTGTATACCTGCTGAAACCGGTAACCGTAAGGTCTTTATCGACAGAACTAAGATACTGCCTGATGGTTTGTTTATTATCTTTTACAAATTCCTGGTTGAGGAGGGTATTTTCCTTAAAGAACTTACCCAGTTTACCCATGGCGATCTTCTCGAGCAGGTTATCAGGTTTACCTTCGCGGCGGGCCTGTTCCTTACCTATCTCCAGTTCCCTGTCAATATCTTCCTGCTTAACGTCATCCTTATCAACTGCCAGCGGGTTCATTGCAGCAATCTGCATGGCTACATCTTTATATACCTGCTGATCGATACCGGACTTACTGAAACCGGCCAGTGTGGCCAGCCTGTTACCGGGGTGTATATATGACTGTACGTGTTCAGCTTTAATACAATCGTAATATGACAATTCAAGTTTTTCACCTATTATGCCAATCTGTTCAATAACCTTATTGGCAATTTTTGCACCACCGAGTTCGGTCTCTTTAAGCTGATCCAGGCTTTCAGCCTTTTTTTCCAGGGCCTTATCCAGTATGTCATTTGCGAATTTTTCAAAGTCGGCATTCTTGGCGACAAAGTCAGTTTCGCAGTTAAGAACTATCAGGGCACCGAATTTGTTATCATCCGTAGTACGGGAAAGAACCACTCCTTCACCAGCTTCACGGTCGGCACGTTTATTGGCCACAGCCTGTCCTTTTTTCCTGATTATTTCCACTGCTTTATCGAAGTTGCCTTCAGCTTCCTGCAGGGCTTTCTTGCAGTCCATCATCCCAGCCCCTGTCATTCTTCTCAATTTTGCCACATCAGCGGCACTTATTGAAGCCATATCATTTTATTTTAAATGTTATCAATCAGTTTATTTTATTCATCTGAAGTATCAACGTCTGATCCCAGGGTTTCTTTCGACAGACGAGGCCTTTCCTTTTTTTCTTCTTCCTCCTCCTTGTCATTGTCCTCTTCGTCATCAGTATCTTCAGCTTTCACTGACCTGATCTTTTTCGCGGAGGCTTTTTTATCTCTTGGCGGTCTCTTCTCCTTGCCATCGGATTCTTTTTCCTTCTCCACCTTTCTTTCATTCAGTCCTTCCTCAACAGCTTTGCATATTAAATCTATTATAAGAGATATTGATTTGGATGCATCGTCGTTGGCGGGAATGGGGAAATCAACCATTTTGGGATCAGAATTGGTGTCGACCATTGCTATAACGGGGATACCAAGTTTTTTTGCTTCTCTCACCGCGATATATTCTTTTGTTATATCCACAACAAAAAGAGCTGCAGGCAGCCTGGTAAGATCAGATATACTACCAAGCATTTTTTCAAGCTTGGCCCTTTGCCTTGTAACCTGTAGTCTTTCTCTTTTTGACAGGTTGTCGAAGGTACCGTCGGTTGCCATTTTATCTATAGACGACATTTTCTTCACCGCCTTGCGTATGGTGGGAAAGTTGGTCAGCATACCCCCGGGCCATCTTTCGGTAACATATGGCATATTTACCTCTTTTACCCGCTCGGCAACAATATCTTTAGCCTGTTTCTTTGTTGCCACAAATAATATTTTCTTCCCTGATTTGGCTATCTGCTTTGAGGCAGATGCTGCTTCTTCAAGTTTTTGTGCTGTTTTTTCAAGATCGATGATATGAATCCCGTTGCGCTCCATGAAAATGTATGGAGCCATAGCAGGATTCCATTTTCTTTTAAGGTGTCCGAAATGAACACCTGCATCTAATAATTCGTTGAAGTTTGTTCTTGGCATAATAAAAATTTAAAGTTTACATTCTGTTTATCAATTGCACAGTAGTCCGCCGGGCGGAGTCAATGCAATTTAGATACTAAACATGCATCTATATATATCTTAGCGTTTGCTGAACTGGAATCTTTTGCGGGCTTTTGGCTGACCCGGCTTTTTTCTTTCCACCTGCCTGGGATCCCTTGTCATGAAACCTTCTGCTTTAAGAGCCGGCTTATATTCTTCATTGATCTTGACCAGGGCTCTTGCTATGCCGAGTCTCAGGGCTTCTGCCTGTCCTTTTGACCCTCCGCCGTTAAGGCTTACGCTGATATCATACTTATCGGCTACATTCAGAAGATTCAGGGGCTGCATAACAATATACTGCAGTGTCTTGGCAGGAAAATATTCCTGGTAGTCCTTATTGTTGACCGT
The DNA here is from genome assembly GCA_051748705.1 of Bacteroidota bacterium. Classification (GTDB taxonomy): domain Bacteria; phylum Bacteroidota; class Bacteroidia; order Bacteroidales; family VadinHA17; genus UBA9300. The sequence continues at coordinate 10,103 of JBNJHQ010000015.1, forward strand.
AATCTGCCCTTTGCCATCAGAAACATATATCCTTGCTATGGCTGATTTCCTTCTTCCTATGGTATTGATAATTTCCATTTATTATTTGATTTTATCTAATTCAATTTTTTTTGGCTTTTGTGCTTCGTGCCCGTGGCTGTCTCCCACATATACATAAAGGTTCCTGAAAAGATCGCTTCCCAGCCTGTTCTTGGGTAGCATTCCGCGTATGGCGTTTTCAATAACCCTCTCAGGATGCTTCTTGAAAAGTTCTGCGGCAACAATTGATTTCTGTCCGCCCGGGTAGCCCGTGTACCTGATATATTCTTTCTGTTCCCATTTGTTACCTGTCATCGTAACCTTCTCGGCATTTATGATGATAACGTTATCGCCACAGTCAACATGTGGAGTAAAATTCGCTTTGTGTTTGCCTCTGATAAGCTTAGCCACCTTTGATGCGAGACGTCCCAGTACCTCTCCTTCCGCATCCACCAGGAGCCATTCCTTATTCACCGTCGCTTTATTTGCCGATATGGTCTTGTAGCTGTTGGTATTCACGTCCTTGTGTTTTTAATACTTACTATTTTATTTTCCTAATATCCTGTGTTTTCGGGTGTGCAAAAGTACAATAATTTTTTTAATAAAAAAGAATTATACATACATTAAATTGAACTGCATATGGTTTATTTACCTAAAAGAACAGGATGCTTAAGACGCTTTTAGTTTTTTCTTTTTAATAAATATTCAATCTTTGAAAAGTATAAAATATATTTTAAGAAGTGGACCGGGACAGAAAGTTGGGCAATGAATTTTTTTCAAGGGATGTGCTGGAGGTAGCTCCTGCACTGCCCGGCAAATTACTCTGTACAAGGAAGGAGAATGGTCTGATTGAGAGGTATATGATAACCGAGGTTGAGGCTTATCGCGGGGAGGAGGATAAGGCATGCCATGTGAGCAGGGGACGCACCGGGAGAACCGAGGTGATGTATCAGCAGGGTGGGCTTATTTACGTATATTTCATCTACGGGATGTACTGGATGCTTAATATTGTAACTGCGGGAGAGGGAACACCCCAGGCTGTTCTGCTGAGAGGCATCAGCGGTTTTAACGGGCCTGGTAAGCTAAGCAGGCACCTTAACATAGACGGTTCGTATTACGGTGAAGATATTGCCCGGTCAGAAAGGATATGGCTCGAAGATCATGGAAAAGAGGTGGATATTGCTAAAGGAAAGCGCATAGGGATAGACTATGCCGGTGCATACTGGCGCGATATTGAATGGAGATTTTATGTCAGATAAAGGCATTTTAAATATATTTACACTTTGGTTTAATTAAAATTGGAGTCATCCGGAGATGAATGATTACATGAATAAATACAGGCGAATAAACAATATTACGGGCTGGGTGGTTTTTGCGATCTCACTGCTGGTATATACCCTTACACTTGAGCCAACGGTAAGTTTCTGGGATTGCGGTGAGTTTATCCTTTCATCATTTAAGCTCCAGGTCGGACATCCACCCGGAGCACCTTTCTACATGTTGCTGGGGCGCTTCTTTTCACTCTTCAGTTTCGGTAATGTGTCAAATGTAGCAGTGATGATTAATTTCCTTTCTGCCCTGGCCAGTGCATTTACCATAATGTTTCTGTTCTGGACCATAACGCATTTGGTACGCAAAGTATTCATGGGTGATGAAAAACAATCTGTGATAAATATTGCCACGGTGATGGCGAGCGGACTTATTGGTGCTCTTACCTGTACCTTTTCTGATACTTTCTGGTTCTCTGCAGTTGAAGGGGAAGTATATGCCACCTCATCTCTCTTTACTGCAATGGTTTTCTGGGCAATCCTTAAATGGGAGGATGAAAAGGAAGAGAGGCTGAAAGGCAGGTGGCTGGTCCTTATTGCCTACCTGATGGGATTGTCTATCGGCGTGCACCTTCTCAACCTTCTTGCCCTGCCGGCCATAGTACTGGTATATTATTTCAAAAATTACAAAGTCAGTACCGCAGGCGTCGTGAAAGCCTTGCTGGCGGCCTTCGCCATCCTGGGATTCATTGTTTTCATACTTTTGCCCTACACGGTGAAAGTGGCGGGCTGGTTTGAACTCCTGTTTGTAAATGGGCTGGGCTTACCTTTTCACTCAGGATTATACATTTATTTAATAATCCTTGTTGCTGCCCTTGTACTCGGTATAAGGTATTCAATAAAAAAGAAGAAAATACTGCTCAATTACGCAATTACCATTGTTGCGGTAATATTACTTGGCTATTCTTCATTTGCGCTTATCCCTATCAGGGCAGAAGCACGACCTCCAATGAACCAGAACGATCCTTCGGATGTATTTTCAATGATATATTACATAAACAGGGAACAGTATGGCAGCACTCCCCTGCTCACGGGTAGTTATTATACAGCACCGGTGGTGGATATTAAAAAGAAAAGGGGAGGTTACATTCAGGAAGATGACAGGTATGTGCCTTACCAGAAGAATGATTATGTTTTTGATGAACGCTTTATGACCATTTTCCCCAGAATGTACAGCCCGGAGGATAGGCATCATTCAGAATATGAATACTGGGGACAGGTAAGGGGCAAAAAAGTAATGCTGAATACTTCCGGTGGCAGCAGGGAGTTTATTGTGCCCACTTTCGGTGAGAACCTGAGGTTCTTTTTCAGTTACCAGCTGGGATATATGTACGGCCGCTATTTCATGTGGAATTTTGCCGGCAGGCAAAATGATATACAGGGGAACGGGAACGTAGTGCATGGTAACTGGATCAGTGGCATTAAGGCTATTGATAATTCCAGGCTTGGCGACCAGGAACTGTTGCCTGATGAACTCATGAATAACCCGGCAAGGAATACTTATTACTTCCTGCCCCTGATACTCGGCCTGCTGGGTATGGCCTGGCAATACAAAAGGGAACGGAAGGACTTCTGGGTCGTATCCGTACTTTTTATTATGACCGGGATAGCAATAGTGGTATACCTCAACCAGAGTCCCCTGCAGCCCCGGGAGAGAGATTATGCATATGCAGGTTCATTTTATGCCTTTTCCATATGGGTGGGCATGGGCCTGTGTTTCATAGTTGACAATCTCCGGAAAGTTCTTTCTCAAAAAATATTATTACCGCTGGCATTCCTGGTATGCCTCCTGGCAGTGCCCGGGCTTATGGCGCTACAGAACTGGGACGACCATGACCGTTCGGGCAGGTATACTGCAAGAGATATAGGCAGTAACTACCTTAACAGCTGTGATGAGAATGCCGTAATCTTCACCTATGGCGATAATGATTCATTCCCGGTATGGTATGCGCAGGACGTGGAAGGGATCAGGACTGATGTCAGGGTGGCCAACCTGAGTTATCTTTCAGCAGGATGGTATATAGATATGATGCGTCAAAAAGCATATGAGTCAGAGCGTGTGGAGTTTACCCTGGGTCCTGAAAAATATCGCCCGGGCAAACGAGAGCAGCTGCCAGTTACAGACAGGATAGACCGCCCTTATGATATCATTGAACTGCTGAAATTTGCTGGTTCAGAGGAAAGACAGAGCAAGATTGACTTTACAGGCCGGGGCGATTATTATAATTACATTCCATCGAGCCGCTTCCTGGTACCTGTTGACTCAGCAAAGGTATTATCAAATGGCACTGTGAAAGACTACCAGGCTGATCGCCTGCTCAATAATGTCATATGGAATTACGACGGGCGCGAGATGTATAAGAATAACCTGGCTGTTATGGATATGATAGGTACCAATGAATGGGAACGTCCCTTTTATTTTGCCAGTACTGTTCCGCCGTCCAACTATATGGGGCTGGATGACTATTTCCAGATGGAAGGGCTGGCTTACAGGATAGCCCCTCTCGATTCTACAGGTACCCGCACCCAGGACATAGGCTTTATCGATACAAGGAAGATGTATGACAATGTTATGAACCGGTTCAAGTGGGGCAATGCTTCAGACCCTGATGTCTATCTTGATGAAAACAACAGGCGGATGTTCAGTAATTTCAGGAGGATGTTTGGTCTTCTTGCTGAAGCCCTTATAAGTGAAGGCGACACCCTGAAAGCCAGGGAAGTATTGCATAAATCCCTTGATGAAATTCCTGGTGCCAGGATCCGGCATGATTACTATTCAGTGAACCTTGTAAAAGGATTTTTTAACCTGGGTGATAAAGATGAAGCCATGGCTATAGCCACTGATATCGTGGAAAATGCCAAACAATACCTTGAAATGGTTATCCGCCTCGATGGCCCCATGCGATATGACCTTGATTATGTAATAGGCCTGAACCTGCAATCACTCATAAGCCTTTATAATATGGCAGGTACAATGGGTATTAACGAACTAGGGGATATGATAGAACAGGACCTCGACCGTTATTATAATGAACTGATTATGATGTCTTCATGATGAACGGACCCTCCAGGTTCCCCCGCCCGGCCCGCCTGCTTTACAGGAATGCAATATTCCGGGTAAAAGAAGGCGGGGAAAAGGTCTATCTTACATTCGATGATGGCCCCACACCCGGTTTTACCGGCGAGATAATATCTGTTCTTAAACAAAATAATGTTCACAAGGCCGTATTTTTCTGTAGCGGTTCAAATATCCTTAAATACCCCGGCGGAGCACAGGAAATAAGACGAACCGGCTATTCCCTGGCCAATCACGGGTATATACATATGGACGGCTGGAAGAGCAAACGCAGAGAATACATCAATAACTGTCTTAGGGGAGCACAAATAAGCGATTCCAAATTTTTCAGGCCTCCCTACGGTCACATTACGGCCATCCAGCATATGGCGCTCAGGAAAAAGATGAGAATTGTTTTCTGGGACCTGCTCTTCGGTGATTATGATAATAAGGCCGATGCAGGACTGATGATGAAAAAAGCAAAGAAAATGATCAGACCAGGTTCGGTTCTTGTATTACACGATAAGGGTAACAGGGTAACGCTGGAGCTCCTTGTCAGCCTGATTAATCATTGCAGGACCCGGGGTTACGGTTTTGGGGATGTTACTGAATGCACCTGAATGATACATGAACATTTTTTTTTAATATGGGGATATACTATTTTTGATAAGTTAAATAAATACCTGCTGATATGAATGTTCTTATACTTGGATCCGGGGGAAGGGAACATGCCCTCTCATGGAAGATTGCACAAAGCGAAAAAGTTAATAAGTTATTTATTGCACCCGGTAATGCGGGCACTGCCCTGGAAGGTGAGAACGTTGAGCTTGACCCGGGTAATTTCGAAGCAGTTGCGGCATTTGCCCTTCAGCAGGATGTTGGAATGCTTGTAGTCGGACCCGAGGCTCCACTGGTTGATGGCATTCATGACTTTTTCCTTCGAAATGAAAAGTACAGGCATATAGGCATAGTGGGCCCGGTAAAGGCTGCAGCCCTGCTTGAAGGGAGCAAGGATTTTGCCAAGGCCTTTATGAAGAAATATGCAATACCAACTGCCTCATATAATAGCTTTACCAGGGAGACTTACAAAGAAGCCTGCGAATTTTTGAAGGCTATGAATAAACCATATGTGCTGAAAGCTGATGGGCTGGCTGCCGGGAAGGGAGTTCTCATCCTAGATGATTACGATGAGGCTGTGGAGGAGCTTGACCGTATGTTCTCCGGGAAATTCGGTGCAGCAGGCAATACTGTTGTTATCGAGGAATTTCTCAGGGGAATTGAACTATCTGTCTTCATTATTACAGATGGGAAAAATTACAAGATCCTTCCTGAGGCAAAGGATTATAAAAGGGTAGGGGAAAAAGATACCGGTCTTAATACAGGAGGCATGGGAGCAGTGTCGCCGGTAGCTTTTGCGGATAAGGCGTTCAACAGTAAAGTAGAAGAGAGGATTATTAAACCAACCCTGGCAGGACTGAGAAAGGAAGGCATAAACTACAGGGGCTTTATTTTCTTCGGACTTATGAATATTAATGGTGAACCCTTTGTTGTGGAATATAATGTTCGCATGGGTGATCCCGAGGCTGAAGTAATAATCCCCAGGATAGAAAGTGATCTGATGGATCTGTTTCTTGGAGTTACGGAAGGGAACCTGGACAAACGAGAGATGAAGATATCCGCGAATACTGTGGTAACAGTCATGCTTGTGTCGGGCGGCTACCCCGGTTCA
>JBNJHQ010000015.1:16332-23197 GCA_051748705.1 Bacteroidota bacterium
CTTGGAGTTACGGAAGGGAACCTGGACAAACGAGAGATGAAGATATCCGCGAATACTGTGGTAACAGTCATGCTTGTGTCGGGCGGCTACCCCGGTTCATACGAGAAGGGAAAAGAGATTTACAACCTGGATAAGACCAGCGGCAGTATAATTTTCCAGGCCGGCACGAAGATGGAAGGATACCGGGTATTAAGTGCAGGTGGACGGGTGCTTGCAGTAAGCTCCTTCGGCTCTGATATGGATGAGGCACTCAGTAAATCATATGCCAATGCAGAGATAATTGATTTTGAAGGAAAATATTACAGGAAAGACATAGGTTTTGACCTAGCTTGATTATGCTTCTAAAAATCTACAGGGGAATAGGACCAGGCACCATACTGCTTATTTTTGTTAGTATGCTGCTGCTGTGGCTCCAGGCTTTATTGGATCCCGGAGACCACTCGATATACGGTTCTCATCCGGCACCACTGTATGCTTTACTGCTTGATCTTTTCGGGGGCAGACCCCATGCCGGGATTATTTTTTCCATGCTGCTGGTCATGTTAACGGCCATTTACCTTGTTAACTTCAATACACGCTTGTTTTTCATAAATGAGCGAACATTCCTGCCTGCTTCAATATATGTTCTTCTCAGCGGGTTTATTGTTAACAACCAGGTGCTCAATCCTGTTCTGCCAGCCGCACTTCTCCTCCTGATGTCAATAGACAGGCTTATTGTATCCTACAGGAAACCGGGTATAGCATATAATCTTTTTGATGCTTCCATGCTCATAGGAATCGCGGCCCTGATCCATACAAACATAATCTGGTATTATGCCTTGATTATTATAGGCATAAGCCTTTTCAGGTCATTTAGTTTCAGGGAATTTCTAATATCCTTTTCAGGTCTGCTGACTCCATTTATCATAATGTATTCCTACTGGTATCTGGCAGGCCGGGATATTAACGGGCTGAACAGTATGCTTACCGACAGCCTGTTTACGGAAATACCTGAATATTCCTGGTCGCTCGAAGTCATAATAGTATCAGCTGTTAACCTGTTGATTTCAGTGATAGCCTTATTGCATTTGTGGAGTATTTTCAATACCAAGAAAGTAAGGTCAAGAAAGATTTTTTCACTTCTGATCTGGATGGTATTAATTACTTTAGTTATTTACTTCCTGGTACCTTCGTCGTCGGTGGGGCTCCTGTTTGTTCTGCTTATACCACTGGCCTTTATCCTGACACATTATTTGGTGATGATGAGGAATAAAAAAATAGCAAATTTTGTATTTGCTATTATTTTTCTTTCAGTATTATTCCTTCAGCTAAGAGAGCTGATATTTATTTAAGGAGAGAAACTATACCTACTCCCATACCATTTTTACCGTCTTTGAATGAATACCATATTGTATACAGGCCTGTTTTATTGCAGGAGAATTCGATCGATGAATACACTTTACCTGTTTTCTGGTTTACAGAACTGGTGATAAGTGTGTTTTCATCATAGAGGGCAATAGTCAGTTCACCCTCTGAATCACCGGCATTGCATTGAGTGAAGAGATAGTTCTGTTTTTTCATCAGGTATATGTTGGCTTTATGTACGGGGATCTCATCCGGATTACCTGCTTCGGGCAGTTTAATAACAAAATCTTTCAGGTAAGTGGTGTTTCCCCCAATGCTGAGAGCACAGTTGCTGACAAGATCCTGCTGGTCCTGTGCATTAATCGTGAAAACCGCGATCAGGAGGGTAATGGATATAATTATTGTCCTTTTCATATCAAGGATTTAAAGTGATACTATTTTATTTCTTATTTCTTCTGTTTTCTCTACTATTTTCTCCAGGACATCATCACTGAATTCGACGGTACTTTCTTCCTTTTGAATAACAATCAGCCTGCCGTCTTTTTCCATTGTTTCCGGCACACCGGGGGTGTAAGATATATTTACCTCTGAATATTCTCGTTTGAGAGCTTCTATATCATTATAAAGATCCCTGTACTCATCACTTGATTCATTATAAGGGCGCAGCAGCATCAGCAGGTCATTGATAATAATTTTCTGTTCACCTATCCTGTTTTTCAGGTCCACGTGCGGATACTGCTCAACCACCCTGCATGCAAGGTATTGTGCTTCAAGCCATACACCTGTTATCATCAGGGCGGAAAGGTGACCACGGTTATTTTCACGCAGATAGGCGTCAATCTCGTTATAGGAATGAACCGAAAGGAAGAGCAGGGAATCAATATTTCTACGGTTGATGGCCAGATTTTTCAGCGTTTCAAAATCAAAAAACTGTCCAACCCTTAATCCATCTGCAAGCTTATTGATGATAGTCAGCGTTTCTACGGCCGTGCCAGTTTTTTCATAAATATTCAGATAGCCAAGGTCGGCACCATAGATTCCGAGGCGGAGAGCTTTCTGAAAATTGGTGCTGAGATCTTCCGCCTCATCAATGGATGCAAGGTGTTCTGCAATAAACGGAACTTCAAGGTTGATGAGAAGAGAGGCTATTTCAACGGGAGAGCCGATATTCTGTACAATATCGTCTATGGCCTCCTGGCTCAGATTTTCAGATTCCTGCCGCGGAATTGAATCTTCTTCCGGGAAAACAAATTCTGATCTTTTATTGCCTGTGTTTTTGCAGGAGAAAGCAATAAAGAGGATTATCAATATCAGAATACTTGAGCGGGATTTTTTCATCTTGGGTATTATTGACTTTATATTACAAATGTAAAAAAATAATAATATTAAAAAAGTTACGGGTTCAAATGATTATTTTTTTGTTGCAGCAGGCATGATCTTTTCAAATATCTTGAAGTAGAGGAAAATATATAAAACCAGAGACATAAACCAGACGGCAAACATGTTAAATGTATAGGTATCAATCTTCATACCCATGCATATCTTATTCGGAGCGAATAAATGGGATCTGAATGCCGGGAATTCATTGCCATCCGGTTCACGGTATATCGGGTCATAATTCTGAACGAGCCTGTTATTGTATTCCAGTATCTTGTTTTTCTCATAAATCTTCCTTACAATTTCTTCAAGGTGGTCATTATGAAAATGGTTATACAGACTGTCGAGTGCCACCCTGTAGTCATTTATGAACCTGTCCTTCCTGTTATCTGCCGAATTGCTCATCTTAGTGAAGATGCTGTTCACAGAATCTATATAGCCGGATGCTTTTTCAGCTACCAGGTGGTTAAAGTCGGAATGATTCAGCTTATCCACTTCCTCAAAAGGGTAAAGGTTTTCATCCCGGGATAATGATGATATTTCGTTCTTCAGAAGAGCCAGCCGGGCGGTGTTTTCCCCGGAAAGGCCTTCTATCCTGTATTGCAGAACTGTTGTATTCAGGGCATTTTTGAGTTCGGGCAAACGGTATATTGTATTATAATCGGCTTTGCTGATGGTTTTGTTAATGTCATACACCAGCCTGTCGTATTTATTATCCTTGAACTGGGTAACCATAAGGGCTTCATATGTCCACCTGGTTGGCATTATTTCAGCTATCCACGGCACTTTCTCAACACTTCCTATGCTGCGGTTAATCTTGTCAAATGGGAACATTGCCCCGCTCAGGAGCATCATGGGTATCATAAGCAGTGGAACAACGATATAGATAGTAATGACCGAATTAAAGGTAGCGGAAACATTCAGGCCAAGAATATTGGCAAAGACAGCCGTGGTAAACATTGCGAACCAGTAATGGAAATAAAGTGCTTTAATTCCGAGGATGGGGTTAGCTACTATTACGAAGAGGAAGGATTGGATGGCTGATATTGTAAGCAACAGGATTACTTTTGAGAGAAGGTAGCTGCCCCTGCTCAGGTTAAGCAACTGTTCCCTTTTAAGTATCTTTTTATCCTTGAAAATTTCCTCCGCACTGGTCACTAAACCCAGGAAAAGTGCAACAATGAGGCAGATGAAGATATATACCGGGATATTCTCGTTTTCCCGGAAGATATAAATGTCTGAACGGGGATCAGCTATATACCTTATTATGTATGATAGTATGAGTGCAAGCACCGGGGCTTCCAGCAGTGTAAGCAAAACATACTGGCGATTCGACAACTTACTGCCCATATCCCTGCGCAAAAAGATCATAAATTGTCTTAACCTGCCAGGTTTTTTCAGGTTTGATACGGGTTTGGCCTTTACTTCATCGAATTGCCTGTCTGGATCAAGTCCTTTGTATTCATTTGACCAGTCGGAAGGAGAGCGTTTCCTTGTGCCGGTATAACGCCCAAATTCGTCGACCACCTCTGTTTCAAGAATATTAAAGATTGTTTCGGGGTTGACATTACCGCAGGTAGGGCATTCCCCTATATGGCTGTCTATCTGGGCATCAATGGTCTTAAAATGGATAAGAGCTTCAATGGGATTTCCATAATATACCATCTCACCACCCTTATCCAGGATTATTATCCTGTCGAACATTTTGAATATCTCGGATGAGGGTTGGTGCACTGATGTAATAATTAGTTTGCCCTTAAAGCTTAATTCACGGAGAAGGTCCATGATATTTTCGGAATCTCTCGATGACAGCCCTGATGTAGGCTCATCCAGGTATAATACTGATGGTTCACGGATCAGTTCGAGTGCTATATTAAGCCTCTTCCTCTGTCCGCCGCTGATAACCTTATTCAGTGAAGAACCAACCTTAAGCTCTCTTTTTTCATACAAGCCGATGGATAAGAGCATTTTGTCAACCAGCCTGATGATTTCAGAATTATCCATCTGGCTGAAGCACAGGCTTGCCGCATAATAAAGATTCTCGAATACAGTAAGATCTTCCATAAGCATGTCATCCTGCGACACATAGCCAATGATGCCGTCAAGTTCCCCGGCGCTCTTGTTAAGGTCGATGCTGTTTATCTCCACCGATCCCCCCGATGGCTCGAGAAATCCACAGAGGAGGTTAAGCAATGTAGTTTTGCCCGAGCCGCTGGCCCCCATTATACCAATAAGTCCCCCCTCCCTTTCGGCAATATTCACATCCTTCAGACCGTAATGGCCACCGGGAAACTTATAAGTCAGGTTTTTGGCTACAAGGCTGATTTTTTCTGTTTCCCTTCGACTGAGGTAGTGTGAAGAAATATCACTGTAATAAACGGGCATCCCATGCTTATACCTCAGGGAGCTTCCTTTGGCCATTGTATAGATTTTCCCCGCATCGAGAGGGAGACCGTTGAGAAAGAGCTGGTGGTCGGAATAGTGTTTGATGAAATACAGGTCAACACTGCTGATCCGCAGGATAATTATCAGGTTATGCTCATGCTTGCTTTCATCGGCATGGTCTTCGCAGTCAGGGCAGCCTTCACTTTGTTTATATACCAGTATTGAGCCATCCCCGGGCTCGCCGGCATGATCATGTCTGATAAACTTTTCAATACTTCTGAATTCTTCAGGGGAAATCCTGAACACCTCAGATACGGTATTTATTATATTCATGCGTGACCTGGTAAACCTTTTATCAGAATTTACCATCTCATAGAGCATCATGAGGACAACCACTTTCTGTGACTGGTTAAGTGTTTTGTTTATCTGCCTGCAGATACTGAATATCTTAACAGAATCCTTTACTGATGGTGGTTTGTTCTCCCCTTTGGGTACATGATACATCAATGGTCCGGCATCCTGGTCAAAAAGTTCCAGGAATGCATTCACAGAATCATGGTTGAGCTGTTTCTCAAGGAAATTTACCACATATTCCCTTTCACTTAAAAGCATTCCTCCATCCTGCTTGATAATCAGGGCAAACAGTTGCATCAGTGCTTTCAGGATTGCTTCACTCATAGGGAATATTATAAATCGCTACGAATCCTTAAAAATAATTAATAAATATTAGCTGCCAATAGTTTTAAGCTCTATCTGTGCAGTATAAGAATTATATTTCAGCCATCCTTATATTTTGAGCACACTTTTTTCAGCTGCGATCAATACAGCAGGCAGCCGGTTAATACTATTTTTCCTTTGCCAGCTTTTCTTCCTCTTTCTTCTCTATGAAAGTTCTACCTTCTTCTATCCATTTCTCTGCGGGTTCACCAAGCAGGTAGTGATCTATAAACTGTTTTACTTTCAGTGAATAGTCAAGCATGTTTTCCTTCTTTCTCAGTCCATGGTTTTCTCCTTCGTAAACAAGCATTATAAATGGTTTTTGCATCCTCCTCATTGTGGTGAACATTTCAATACCCTGGTGCCAGTCAACGGCACCGTCCTGGTTACCGAATGTTACCAGCAGGGGAGTGGTGATATTTGAGGCGTTGAACATGGGGCTGTTGGCCATATATTCCTCCATCAGATCCCACCAAGGTTCCCTTAGCCTGCCCTGTGAGGTTTCAAATATTTGCTGGTTCGGGCCACCGGTATTCCAGTATATTTCATTGTACATACTTATCATGTTGATCAGTGGTGCACCTGCAATAGCCGCTGCGAACAAGTCGGTTTGCGTTATGATGAAGCTTGTCTGGTAAGCGCCCCAGCTGTGACCCATCAATGCAATCTTATCGCTGTCGATCATCCCTGTTTCGATAACTTTTTCCACGGCAGGTACCACGCAGTCGACTGCTGACTCCCCCGGTTGATTGGTCTTATAAACGATATCAGGCTGGAAAACAAAAAATCCATCCGTCGAATAATTGGTGATATTATAGGCACTTTCAGGACTCGGGCTTATGTACCTGTGTACTGATGTGGACCTTATCTCGTATATATAGACTATCATCGGGTAATGCTTGCCTTCCTCGTAATTGGCAGGATAATGGAGCGCTCCCTGCAATTCCTTCCCGTCCTTATTGGTGAAATTTACGAGCTCACTCCTGCCCCAGTAATAATCAGCCTGCTGGGGATTGGTATTTGTCACCTGTTCCTTTTTCCT
>JBNJHQ010000016.1:0-9535 GCA_051748705.1 Bacteroidota bacterium
GATTGAATTTCCTCCCTGTACATGTAATCCATAAGCTCCTCCAGCACTTTTTCCCGGTTTTTCAGAGCAATATATGTTGCCTTTGTTCCTGCCGGTCTTTCATTGAAAGTAAAAATTACGGCAGGTGGTTCTCCTTTAAAAATCTTCAACCCGGGCGGTAGGTCAGCAGACTCACTCAGTGCAAACCTCCTGGGATTCTTCCCTGTCCATAATCTTACATCAAGGGCCGGATCATCGTTGCATGCAGTTGTGTCACCAACCAGTATGGCATCTTCTTCCGATCGCCACTTATGCACAAGCATCCTTTCTTCCACACCGGTGATCCAGTTTGGGCCTTTCTTATTATCCAGCCTGATACGGTCAATGAACCCGTCAGCTGTCCTGGCCCACTTAAGAATGATATAGGGGCGTTTCTTTTCATGGTAAGTAAAAAATCTCTTATTCAGCTCACGGCTCTCTTCCTCAAGCACACCTGTACTGACAGATATTCCGGCCTCCCTGAGAATTTTTATTCCCCTGCCGTTAACTTTACTGCTGGTGTCAACAGTCCCTATAACAACACGTGGTATCTTTTCACTGATTATCCGTTCAACGCATGGAGGAGTACGCCCATAGTGCGAACAGGGTTCAAGCGTAACATAGATGCAGGCTTCCTTAAGCAGGTGCTTATCCCGTACCGAATCGATGGCCACTATTTCTGCATGCGCCTCACCTGCTTTTGTATGAAATCCTTCACCTATGATCCTGTCATTATGTACTATCACAGCACCAACAAGAGGATTGGGGCTGGTATTGCCCCGCGCAAGGGCAGCCAGCTCAAGAGCCCTCTTCATGTATTTTTTGTCATTTCCGGTCAACATAAGACAGAATGTACTAATTTTGATCAGAGATGATACGGGAAAAACTCACAATATCCTCCCTCAGGAATTATCTCCGCGATAATTTAGCGACCCTTTATCCGGAAAGGGAGCTTATTGCAATAATAAAAATTCTTACCCTCCATATCAGCAAAAAAGATAATACCTTCATCCTCACCCATCCCGATCATGAAATAAGTTCATATACCTGGTTTAAAGTTAATAAAATATGTGATGATCTTAAAAAAATGAGGCCCCTTCAGTATATATGCGGCATAAGCGAATTTTATGGACTACAATTCAGTGTTAATGAACACATTCTCATTCCAAGGCAGGAGACCGAGGAACTGGTTGACCTGATCATCAGGGATAACAGGGATAAGACGCCCGTGATACTCGATATAGGTACGGGCAGCGGGTGTATAGCAATCAGCCTGGCACTTAATATCACCAACCCACAGGTAAGTGCCACGGATAATTCGCAGGCTGTAATAAAAATTGCCTCCGGCAATGCAAAAAGAAATGGGGTCCTGATAAATTTTATTGCCGATGACATCCTTAACCCCGATACCGGCAAATACGGCAGGTATGATCTTGTGGTAAGCAATCCACCCTATATCACAGAATCAGAGAAAGATCATATGGACAGGAACGTGCTGGACTACGAACCCCATGAGGCCCTTTTTGTCCCTGATGACGACCCTCTTTTGTTCTACAGGGCTATCATGGAACTCTGCATCAGGGTACTGCTGAAAGACGGATACCTGTATTTCGAGATAAATGAAACAAAGGGAAGGGATATGAGGGATCTTATGTTAAGCTATGGATACCGCGATATTGAGCTGATTAAGGATATTAATGGTAAAACACGAATTATAAAAGGCCGCAAGGGATGAAGAGGGAAAATTACAGGATCGCCCTGGAAAGGGCCATGGCACTGTGCAGCAAAAGCGAGAAATGCAGACATGACATCATGGCAAAGTTAAAGGCATGGAAGCTGACCGGGGACGACGAAAATGAATCTATCATAAAGGAGCTGACAGATGATAGATTTATTGATGAAAAGAGGTATGCTGCGGCATTTACCCGCGATAAGATACGCTTTAATAAATGGGGCAGGATCAAAATCAGGGCTATGCTCAAATCGCGAGGCATAGGTGATCCTGACATTGAACACGGACTCGGGGCAATTGACCATGATCAGTATCTGCAGATGATTGAGGAGGGAATAAAAGAAAAGCTCAGGACAGTAAAGGCCGGCAATACTTATGAGCTCAAGGGCAAGCTGAGCCGATTTGCATCCTCCAGGGGATATGAACATGAATATGTTTATGATATTATAAACAGGCTCACCTACTGAAGGCTAAGCTTAAAAAATAAAAACAAAGAACTGCCTGAAAGCCAGTATAAAGCTTAAGATGGCAATTGTAGAGTCAATAATAACCAGGTTTTTGATGTGCATGGGTTTACCCAGGAGATAGACAATATTTGAAAGGCGCATCACCAGGTGAAACAGAAAAAAAAGAAATACCCTCATCCCGTAAACATTATACTCTTCGGCAGCCTGGAGATCACCGCGCATAATCGAAGAAAAGCTCCTGGATAAGCCGCATGAAGGACAGCTCTGCCCGCTCAGCTGTTCATGGATGCATTTTACCGGGTATTGATTATCCCCGGGGCTGAAGAAAGCGGAATAGAGAAAAATGAGAATTATTATTCCGGCCAGTACTGCATTAATGACGAGGTAACTGTTGCCGGAGCCAGTGCCTGTGCCGGCACCTGGGTCCAGGCCAGCGCCTGAGCCTGTGCCTGCACCATCGTCCGGGGTCACATTATCACTTTTGTTCCGTCGTGTCTGTTTGGAGTGTATCCTGTTTTTCCTCTTCAACTCCTTCAAGTTTCTCTAATTTTTCCCGGAGGTCTTTCTTCTTCGATGTCCCTTCAATTTCAATTTTGTCCTCACCATCCTCAATGGTAATTTTAAAATTACCCGACTCGAACTCATCCCTCAGGTCTTTTTTAACATCTTCAAAAGCCTCTTCAATTCTTTCCCCTATGGTACTGAAATTTTTTGAGAAGCCCCCGATAAATACCAGCTGGCTGATTGCAATCAGCAGCGCCAGTCCACCCGTTACCAGTCCGCCTATCTGCATACCCCTTGGAGCTGAAGCACGTGAAGCCTGGGATATACCTATTGCTCCAAGCACAACTGCCACTATACCCGTGAAAAAAGCCAGGGCTCCCACGCAGGGGATAATGGCAATAACCAGGCTGATTATACCCATTATAAGGGCTGCTACACCCATTCCATGGCCTGTGTTTTTTACTTCTTCTTCCATGATTATTCGGTTTTTGCTGTTACTCTTTTTCTGTTAATATCCTTAACATATCTTTTTCTAAAGACGCCTCAGGATATTCAATGATGCGTCCAAGCTCAAATTTATTATCATAAAAGATGAATGTTGGGACTCGCTCAATATCAAAAGATTCATAATCATCCAGCGGGGCTTCCTTGTATGAATCAACCCCGATAAACCTTATCCGCTCCTTATCAAAATTCAGTGTTTCAATAATTTTCATAAACCTCGGCACCTCGCGCCTGCTGTCCGGGCACCATGTACCCAGCACGATAACAATGTCAATATTTCCGGGCATAATCTTTTCAAGCTCCATGAAAGCAGCCGCATCAAGCTCATAGTCACTGAACTCCTGTCCGTACCAGTATCCATGAGGCTCATTGAGCATATCATTATAGCTAAAATCTCCCAGCAGCCAGGTTTGCGGGTCAAAATAATCATAATCCTCATTTCCCTGTCCCTCAAGGCCATGAGCGCTTGTTAAGAGCAGGATAAAGGATACAATTGCAATTCTGCAATGATCAATAAGCCGGTGTCTGTTTTTTGAAAGCATCATTGCGCCAATTTACGATAAAAGAGCCAGAAAGCATAGAAAAGTTAACATGGCAATTATCAGTCTATTGTCTGCAGCAATATCCCCAGTATCTTGATTGCTGCTGACGAAACTGAAGTACCGGGGCCAAATATTGCAGCCACACCTGTATCATAGAGGAATTTATAATCCTGTACAGGTATTACTCCGCCGGCTATTACAAGGATATCATCCCTCCCGTGTTTTTTCAGTTCTTCGATAACCTGGGGAATAAGTGTCTTATGTCCTGCCGCCAGGCTTGATACACCAAGCACATGCACATCATTCTCCACAGCCTGTCTTGCTGCCTCTGCGGGTGTCTGGAACAGGGGACCGATATCGACGTCGAAGCCTATATCGGCATAGCCTGTAGAGACCACTTTTGCCCCGCGGTCGTGGCCATCCTGTCCCATCTTGGCTACCATGATCCGCGGCTGGCGTCCTTCTTTTTCGGCAAAGAGCCGTGTCATTTTACGTGCTTCCTCGAAATCTTTGTCATTTTTGTATTCAGAGGAATACACACCTGATACTGATCTTACCACTGCTTTGTACCTCCCTGCTACTTTTTCGCATGCATAAGATATCTCACCAAGGCTTGCTCTTCTGGAGGCTGCTTCAACAGCCAGCTCAAGCAGGTTACCCCGGCCGCTCTCAGCAGCTTCGGTTAATTTATTCAAAGCCTCCCTGCACTCATCCTCATTTCTTTCGCTCTTCAATTTAGCAATTCTTTTTAACTGTGCCTCACGGACAGAGGTATTATCAACTTCAAGGATTTCCAGGGGATCTTCCTTTTCCAGCCTGTATTTATTGAGGCCCACTATTGTCTGGTTTCTTGAATCAATCCTCGCCTGTGCGCGTGCTGAGGCTTCTTCTATCCTCATCTTGGGCACTCCTGATTCAATGGCCTTTGCCATGCCTCCCAGTTCTTCAACCTCCATAATGAGCTTCCATGCACTATGGGCCAGCTCATGGGTAAGGCTCTCCAGGTAATATGATCCGGCCCAGGGATCCACGGCACGGCATATCTCTGTCTCCTCCTGCAGGTATATCTGTGTGTTCCTGGCTATCCTGGCGGAGAAATCCGTGGGCAGGGCAATAGCTTCGTCCAGGGCATTTGTGTGCAGGCTCTGGGTATGACCGAGAGCTGCTGCCATAGCTTCAATACAGGTCCTGCCCACATTATTATAAGGATCCTGCTCGGTAAGGCTCCAACCAGAGGTCTGGCAATGTGTGCGAAGGGCCATTGATTTTGGATTCTTCGGATTGAACTGGCTTACAATCTTAGCCCACAGCATCCTGGCCGCCCTCATCTTGGCTATCTCCATGAAATGATTCATCCCTATGGCCCAGAAAAAGGACAGGCGGGGGGCAAAATTATCAATGTCAAGGCCTGCTCCCAGCCCGGCCCTCAGATATTCAAGGCCGTCAGCCAGTGTATAGGCCAGCTCAATGTCACAGGTAGCTCCCGCTTCCTGCATATGATAACCCGATATGCTTATTGAATTGAAGCGCGGCATCTTCTCCGATGTATACCTGAGTATATCGGCTATTATCCTCATCGAAAAATCAGGCGGGTAGATGTAAGTGTTCCTTACCATGAATTCCTTGAGGATATCGTTCTGTATTGTTCCCGATAATTGATCCAGCCTGGCTCCCTGTTCCAGCCCTGCAACGATATAAAAAGCCATGATGGGCAATACCGCTCCGTTCATGGTCATGGAAACCGACATCTTGTTGAGGGGTATCTGGTCGAATAATATTTTCATGTCAAGGATGGAATCAACAGCCACACCAGCCTTGCCAACATCCCCCACCACACGCTCATGGTCCGAATCATAACCCCTGTGCGTGGCAAGGTCAAAAGCCACTGACAGCCCTTTCTGCCCTGCTGCCAGGTTCCTCCTGTAAAAAGCATTTGACTCTTCTGCCGTTGAATACCCGGCATACTGCCTGACGGTCCATGGCCTCATGGCATACATCGCCGAATAGGGTCCGCGCAGGTAGGGGGGTAAACCCGCCGCATAATCAAGATGTTCCATACCTTCAAGGTCATGCATGGAATAAGTACTTTTCACAGGTATTTTTTCAGGCGTAAGCCAGTCCTTCTCAATACCCATCTTCTTTTCCCATTCCCTGAAATCTGTTTTACTTTCCAGGCCCTTACTGATATCTGATTTGTTAAATGATGGTCTCATGTCAGAACTTAAAATGATTTGTTAATACCCAGTTCCCTGTTATACTCCCGGAGTGCTTCCAGTAAATTCGACCTCATGCTGATGAAATGCTTAATACCCTTATTCTTCAGGTCATCCATGCATGCAGGCTCACCTGCCACTACCGTTATCGCCTTGCTTTCAGCCCTGGTCAGTTCGTCTATGCGTGGCACCACAGCAGCATATTCATCGTCAGAGCTGCATACCACAACAATATCTGCTCTTGCCTTAATGGCTGCATCAGCCCCTTCTTCCGGGCTGTCAAAACCCAGGTTATCCACTACCCTGTAACCGGCACAGCCAAAAAAACCATATGCAAACTGGGCCCTTGCCTTACGCATCACAGGATCACCAATGGTTAAAAGGAATACGACCGGTGGTTTATCCAGGCTGTCCACAGCCAGCCTGAGGTCTTCAAACTCCTCAGCTGCCCTGAATATATTTAAGGGTTCAACCTCGGGCCCGTCTTTACTTTCCGGAGCCCTGCCTGCAGCTTTTTTAATGTCTGCACTGCTTATCCTCTCACTATCGTTGGGGTAAATATTTGTGCCAAGCAGTTTTTCCTTCCTGAGCCTGATATTTGCCTTTCTCTTTTCTGCCGTCGCATTTACCTTCTCCTGTATTATGCCTTTCTGCAGGCATTCCAGGAAACCACCTTCATTCTCGATCCCCACAAAAAGGTCCCATGCATGCCCGGCTATTGACGCTGTAAGTTTTTCAATATAATAGGAACCTGCAGAGGGATCGTTCACCTTGTCAAAATGAGACTCCTCCATAAGCAGTAGCTGCTGGTTCCTTGCCACCCTTTCTGAAAATTCCGAAGGCTTCCTGAAGATGCTGTCAAAAGGCTGCACGGTAAGTGAACTGGTTCCTCCCAGTGCTGCCGACATGGCTTCCGTCTGTGTCCTGAGCATATTAACATAAGGATCATATACCGTCTTGTTCCATTCGCTCGTCACCGAATGGACATAAATTTTGCATGCCTCCCCGCAACCCGGCCTGTAAGCATCCACTATCTTTGCCCAGAGAACCCTGGCAGCCCTCAGCCTGGCTACCTCCATGAAGTAATTTGAACCTATTCCGAATCTGAATCCCATTGACCGTGCAGCTTTATCCACTTCCACACCCCTGTCCGTAAGCTGTGACAGGTATTCACTTCCCATGGCCATGGAAAAAGCCAGCTCCTGTACTATGCTTGAGCCGGCATTGCCAAATGCAGCTCCGTTAACACTGATAAGCCTGTAGTCCGGAAGCCCGGGAGTGCTTTTATGCATATCGGCCAGGTAATCCATGCCCTCATCCACGGGGACACAAAGGGTACCGTTGACCATTAACCTGCCCAGCGGATCGGTTTCGATGGCTCCTTTAATGCTGCCGGGTTTTACCCCTTTTTCCACGAGATAATCAGTGAGAAAGCCCAGTAGCTCTTTTGCTTTTCCCTCCGGGGAGAAATTGATCTCTATGCTTTCAGTGTAGATTCCGTCAAGTAGTGTCCTTATAAGCGCGCGACTGTATTCAGTGGCCTCATCAAAGATGAATCCCAGCGAGGTAACACCCCTGTTAAGGATGTTAAGAGCTTTGCTGTTTGCCTCCCGCGGATCTTTTACACTTATATCCTGTCTTATATACCATTCATTTCGTCCCGGGTATATTCCTCTGAGAAAAGGATATTCCCCTGGTGGAATATCGGTATATAGCAATGATTCAATGTCCTCACGCCGGTAAAAGGGATTTACACTGAAGCCCTCCAGCGTTCTCCAGACCAGTTTTTTTTCGAAGTCCCGGCCCTTGAGGTCTTCTTTAACCCTGTTCATCCACTCTTCAGTGCTGACAGGAGGAAACTGTTCAAAAAGTTTTTCTTTATCAGGCATTTTAAAGATAATGATGTTTACCGGGCAAAGTTAAAAGAAATAAGTATGAAATAATCTATGCTTTTTGTCATTCCTTCCCGAATTCCATGAGGTAGGCTTTAATGAAATCATTCAGGTCACCATCCAGTACTGCCTGTACATTGCCCGTTTCATAATTGGTCCTGAGATCTTTTACCATTTTATATGGATGCAGCACATATGAACGTATCTGCGAGCCCCATTCAATTTTTTTCTTCTGCCCTTCGATCTTATCTTTTTCTTCCATCTGCTTCCGCAGCTCAAGCTCATAGAGATGAGACTTGAGTATTCTCATGGCATTTTCCTTATTCTTCATCTGCGAACGGGTCTCCTGGTTTTCAATAACAAGGCCTGTGGGTTCATGGCGTAAGCGTACCGCCGTTTCCACCTTGTTCACATTCTGTCCGCCGGCACCACTCGACCTGTAAGTTTCCCATGAAATATCTGACGGATTAACTTCGATATCGATACGTGAATCTACGACAGGAGAAACAAAAACGGATGCAAAGGTTGTTTGTCTCTTTCCCTGTGCATTGAAGGGGGATATTCGTACCAGCCTGTGTACACCGTTCTCACTCTTGAGAAAGCCATAGGCCCTCTCACCGGTATATTCAAGAGTAACTGATTTTACTCCAACCTCTTCACCCGGTAAAAAATCCAGTTCCCTGACTTTATAATTATTACGCTCGCCCCACCTTATATACATACGCATCAGCATCTCTGCCCAGTCATTGCTTTCAGTGCCCCCGGCACCTGCATTGATCTTGAGGTAGGCCCCCAGCTGGTCCTCTTCCTTGCGTAACATATTCTTCAGTTCCAGCTCTTCCACATGCTTCATTGCGGCAGCATACTGGTCATCAATATCCTTTTCACCTGCTTCTCCTTCCCTGAAGAAATCATATATCACCTGGAGGTCATCAACGGCCGTACTCATGGACTCGAACGAAGTTACCCATGCCTTCAGTTCCGAGATTTTCTTCATCTGCTCTTCAGCCGCCAGAGGGTTATTCCAGAATTCAGGGTTTCCTGTTATTACTTCTTCCTCTTTTAATTGTTCCTTCTTGTTATCGATGTCAAAGATACCTCCTTAACGCATCCCGGCGTTCTACAATGTCCCTTAGCTGTTCTGTTGAAACCATATCTGTAAGTTTTTCTGCAAAATTAGCTTTTTGATATCGCACTAACAAGATTTTAGTACTTTTGCATTTCAACCGAACACTGTCTATGGGCAAATTAATAAACAGATTCAGACCTTACGCCAGGATATTACTGGCGATATGGGTTATCCTTGTGATCGTGCTGGCCATAATACCTGACCTGCCTGTTCCGAAGATAGGAGGCAAGCCTATACCCCTGCGTCTTGATTACCCCGTCCACTTCCTCGAGCATTTCCTCCTGGCCTTCCTTGCAATGATTTCTTTTGTTACCGGTCAGGCACAAAAACGGAAAATTTACCTTGTCCTGTATGCACTCATCATTTTTGCCCTTATTGTCGAAATAATCCAGGTCTTTTTACCATTCCGCTCATTCGAACTGAAAGACCTCGGTATGAACATTGCCGGTATATTAACCGGTACAATAACAGCCCTCCTGTCAATCGGCGGAAAGAAACACTGACTCCGGCAAATGACCCCATACTCCCTGATGT
>JBNJHQ010000016.1:9635-22873 GCA_051748705.1 Bacteroidota bacterium
GCAAATGACCCCATACTCCCTGATGTGACCCCGGAAACATGTTCTGCAAACATATACATCATTTAAACAGATAAAATTCCTACATTTATCTTTGGTTTACATTCAAACAGAAAAGTGATCATGAAAGCATTTAAATTTATTATCATCGCAATAATTTCATTCTTCTTTATCTCCTTCCCTGCCTCTGCACAGGAGAATATTATTGAAGTAGAAAAAGCCAGGCTGTCAAAAGAGAAAAAGACGGCCCTCAACTACCTTGAACAGGAAAACACCATTAAGAGCTTTGGGGAGATCTCTGACAGGATATGGGCCTGGGCCGAACTGGGTCTGCAGGAATTCAAGTCATCGGCCCTGCTTATTGAGACCCTTGAAGAAGAAGGATTTACAGTTGAAAAGAATGTTGCAGGGATGCCTACCTGCTTTGTTGCCACCTGGGGCGAAGGAAAGCCTGTTATAGGCGTTCTCGGTGAGTTTGATGCCCTGCCCATGCTTTCCCAGAAAGGCAGGGTTGCTTACAAGGACCCCCTGGTTAAGGGTGCACCCGGGCATGGCTGCGGTCATAACATGATGGGTACAGCTGGTGTTGCAACGGTTATTGCCGTGAAGAGAAGCATGCAGGAGAATAATATCGGGGGGACGATTAAATTTTTCGGGTCACCTGCCGAGGAGACGGTTATCAGCAGGCCATATATGGTCAGGGCTGGTGTTTTTGATGATGTTGACGCCGTAATAGACAACCATTCTTCGAGCAATATGGGAACGGGCTTCGGGGTAAGCGGCAATGCGCTAATTTCAGTAATTTTTACTTTCAGCGGGCATACATCCCACTCTGCCGGTGCTCCATGGTCAGGAAGGAGTGCCCTCGATGCAGTTGAGATAATGAATATATCAAGCAATTACCTGAGGGAACACCTGCATTATACACACAGGATGCACTACGTGATCATGGAAGGGGGAGAAGCCCCGAATGTAGTCCCCGACAGGGCCTCCGTATGGTATTATGTAAGAAACACTGATGAGCGCATTGAAGAAATGTATGAACGGGTTGTCAACTGCGCCAGGGGAGCAGCCCTGGCAACAGGTACTGAACTTGAAGAAATAAGGGTTCTTACCGGCATACACCAGCGACACGCCAACCGGGGTATGGCTGAACTCATCCAGTCAAATATTGAACTTGTTGGTATGCCTGAATGGACGGAAGAAGAAAACCGCTTTGCAAAGTCCCTGCAGAAGGAGCTGGGAAAGGAAGATAAAGGTTTTCCCGATGAGGTGTCAAAACTGAAAAAACCTTCTGGCGTACAGGTCGGCGGCGGTTCTTCGGATGTAGGCGAGGTAACCCTTGTTGCTCCCACAGCCACCCTGGTGTTCCCCGGCGGAGTGCCAGGCATGATAGGTCATCACTGGTCAGCGGTATCAGCTTATTACGGGTCAGCAGCATGGAAAGGACTTAACGCAGGAGCCAGGGTGATGGCCGCAACAGCCATTGACCTGCTTACCAGACCCCGCGTACTCGAGTCGATAAAGAAAGAGTTCATGGAATATTCAAAAGATCATCCCTATAAATCACTCCTGCCCGAAGGAGCAGAACCTCCCCTTGACCTGAACAGGGAGCTTATGGAAAAATACAGGTTGCTTATGGAAGAAGCGGAGTGGTAGAACCCTTTGCGCAGCACCGGACTTTAAGGAGCGATGCTCTCCCTGACAATTGTCTGTTGCTATCAGGCAGTTTGTTACTAAAATATGCAGCCTAGAAAACCTTATAGCCGGAGAAAATACCGGTTCCAATTGATGTGCCGGTACCTGTGTGAACAACTAATTTCACCCTGTCATTCGTTAATAATTTCATTGTGATTGTCCTGAACAGCCTGGTGCCGCTGGAAATATCCTCACCAAGATTCTGATACATATTCCCGTTCTTATAAATCATCAATACTCTTCCACTACCGCTGCCGTCAGCACTGTATACTATGTCGAAGGTATAAATGCCGTCATAGGAAGCTGTAAACTCACCTGTTGCCATACTAAAGGCCATACCATCATTAAACTCCGGGCTGTCAGGTATAAAATCGACATTCGAAAGAGGCATTGAAGCATCCGAGTTCTCCGTCTTTTTCGCCCTGAAAGCCACCATATTACTGCTCAGGTCAACTCTCTTTTCATTGGAGCCCTCATTAATGACCAGCTCGGTTCCATCCATGGTAAAGCCTGTGATAAGTTCATTTGCAGGGTCGGTATCCATCAGGGCCTGTGACATGTCAACGGAATTACCGTTACTGATAGACAGGGTGCCGTCAGAGGTGTTGAATGCCAGGGTCTGTTCATCAGTGTTATCCAGGTATTTTGAAAGGTCAATGGAAGTATATTCGGAATTTTTGGTTATCCGGAGCGCATTACTTTCAAGTCTCAAATCCTGTATCTCATTTTCAGGATCGGCATCAGCATCATCCACATTAAGCAGGGCACCCAGGTTGACAGTGCTTATCGGACCACTCCCATCATAACCTCCGTCAATGGTGAGATTTTCGCCGTCAAAAGAAAGTTTCTGGTTATCACTGGCCGGGTCGCCCGGATCACCCTTGTCGCCCTTGGGTCCCGGAGGGCCCGGTTCGAGCGATTTGGCTGCATAAAGTGCATAGGGAACACTCAAAAACTGCATGGTGCCCATCTCCAGGAAATCATTGGCAAACTTAATCTCCACCTTCAGGTAATGGGGAGCAGAATCCCAGCTAATCTCCGAGAATGATTCACAGGAGCCCATTATGGGTGTCCCGGTGCCAATGGTGACAGAAAACACCCCGAACCTTGATGTGGAAACATTATCATGCATCTCCTGGTATTCAATATTTCCCAGCGGAGTGGATGACAGGATGGTGAAACGAATATCCACCCTTTCATTAACCAGCTCACTACCGAAATTGTCGCGCGCAACAGCCTGGTAGTTAATTCCAAATGGCACCTCCTGCGAATTTGCAGCAAGAGATGTTGCCATTATAAAAACGATTACTGAGATAAACCTTGTTAAGCTTTTCATATTGCCTCCCTACATCTTTTCAATTTTAAATAAGCGTGAAACCCTGTTATCCAGTGATCTGACACGCAAAAAATACATCCCCCGTTTATAATTACCTAAATTAATTGAAGCCTTGTTCCAGGCATCCCTTCCGCATGATACCTCGAGCCTGTGATACATCGTTCCGTTAAGCCCGAAAAGAAGAAGCTCAAAATCAGTCATTTCATATCCCGATAATTCAACATTGAGAATGTCAATTACTGGATTGGGATAGGCCGCAATACCCTTTGCCTCACCATCCCTGGGAACCGACATGCGAACACTGGGCTGGTTGAAGCCCTGGGTCAGAAAATAATTGTTGCCATTTAATATCTCAACTATGGATTCCCCAACTGTCTGGTTTATGCTCTTGTCGCTTATATCTGCAACGTTTGACCACGGAGCCAGGACCTGGTGAGAAACACTCTGGCCGAAGCTCGAGCAGACAACAGTAGCCCACAAAAACAATATTATATTCCCCCTATAATACATTGTTTTAGGATAAGTTTGCATCATCAAAAATATAAAAAAAAATTTATTAACAAGTAATTAACAATTTTATTTGCATCTCATGAACAAAAAAAATTAAGAAGCAGGCTGTTTTGCCATTAAATAATTTTAAAAAGAGCAGCATTTTTTCTTTCTTTGAGTATACAATTCATAAATTTATTTCCTGGTTCCCTGAGTCATGCAACAAAATGGGAAAAGCAGGATCCTGGTCCGGCCGTTAATGAAATATTTCACAAACATTATAAGATATGCTCAGGTCATTTTTTAACAGGAGACTAACAGAAGCAGGGTGTGACGAAGCCGGGCGGGGAGCACTTGCCGGTCCTGTCGTGGCTGCAACGGTCATCCTGCCAAGGCGTTACAGGAACGTGATACTGAACGACTCCAAAAAACTATCCCCCGTCATTCGCGAAACACTGAGGAGAGAAATCACCGAAAAAGCCATATCATGGAATGTGGCAATGGTCGATAATAATGAAATTGACCTGATAAATATCCTCAGGGCAACATATAAAGCCATGCACCTGGCAATTGACGGGCTCAGCAGGAAACCGGAATTTTTGCTTGTCGACGGTAATTATTTTATTCCCTTCAAGGATATCCCCTTCAAAACCATTGTTGAAGGCGACAGCCAGTTTATGTCCATTGCTGCAGCCTCGATACTGGCAAAAACCTACCGTGATGAATATATGATAAAACTCCATGATGAATATCCACAGTACGGATGGAAAAATAATAAGGGCTACCCCACCCCGGAGCATAAACAAGCTATTGAAAAATACGGTGTTACACCCTATCACCGGAAAACATTTAACCTGGGTGACTCCCAGATGGACCTGTTCCGGGAAAAAAGTCTTGATCATTAAAACTGATCTTTGAGACCAGAAAATATTATATTTGAAGCCTAAAATTAAAATCATAAAAAATTACATTTCATGAAAAGACTAGTATCAATACTTATTGCCCTTATATTCAGTTTGAATATGAGCCTCAGGGCAGACGAGGGTATGTGGCTTCTGCCATTGCTCGAGCAACTGAATATGGGTAAAATGACAGAGCTCGGACTTGAGCTGAGTGCCGAGGAAATATACAGCCTGAACAGGTCCTCGGTGAAAGATGCCATCGTTATCTTCGGTGGCGGCTGCACTGCTGAGATCGTTTCCTCACAGGGCCTGCTGCTTACAAATCACCATTGCGGCTACGGTACAATACAATCACACAGCACGGTTGAGCACGATTACCTTAAAGACGGTTTCTGGGCAATGTCAAAGGACGAGGAACTGCCAAACCCGGGGCTGAGCGTAATATTCCTTGTAAGACTTGAAGATGTCAGCGATCGCGTGCTTAAAGATGTGACAGCCGATATGACTGAAAGAGAAAGGGCCGATGCCATAAACATGGTAAGACAGGCCATAGCAAGTGAAGCATCCGAAGGAAACAACTACCGGGCCACTGTCAGCTCATTCTTCGGGGGAAATAATTATTACCTTCTCGTTTATGAAATATTTAATGATGTAAGACTGGTGGGAGCACCTCCTTCTTCAATAGGTAAATACGGACATGATTCCGATAACTGGGAGTGGCCGCGCCATACAGGCGACTTCAGCGTTTTCCGCGTTTATATGGGCCCAGACGGGAAACCTGCAGAATATTCCGAGGAAAATGTGCCCCTGAAACCCAAACATCACCTGCCTGTGTCGGTTAAAGGAGTGGATGAAAACGACTTTGCAATGATTCTTGGCTACCCCGGAGGAACTCAAAGGTATATGACATCATACGGTGTTGACGAAGTATTATCAATCACCCACCCCAACAGGATCAAAATACGTGGTATACGCCAGGAAATACTGATGGAAGATATGATGGCCGATCCCAAAGTCAATATACAGTATGCATCAAAATATTCAGGCTCTTCCAACTACTGGAAATTCTCAATAGGCCAGAAACAGGGACTGGAAAGACTGAATGTAAAAGGCAAAAAGCAAAAACTGGAAGAAAGATTCACCGAATGGGTTGATAAAAACAGGAAAAGGGAGGACAAATACGGTGATGCCCTGGAATTAATCAGGACATCAATAAAAGGAAGGACAGACTACAATAATGCCCAGCAATACCTGAGCGAATGCCTTAAGCGCGGAACTGAACTGCCTTCAATGGCTACCAGTGCCCAGGGGCTGATAACTGCCCTGGCCAGTGATGATGAAGAAGCAATCACCCAGGCTGTTAGCAGGCTGAAGAGAAGGGCTGAAGGATTCTACAAAAATTATAACCCGCCAACTGACAGGAAGGCAACAAAAGCAATGATCAAAGTCTTCAAGGAAGACATCGACCCTGTTTACTGGCCTGAATTTGTTAAACAGATAGATGATAATTTCGGAGGAGACGTTGACAGGTACGTCGACTATATGTTTGACAATTCAATATTCACCACCGAAGAAAAACTAATGAGCTTCCTTGCCACTCCCGATGCTGAAAAACTGGAAACCGATCCGGCACTCAAAGCAGGAATGGATGTTATGATGGTCGACAGGGACCTCATGCAGAAATCAGGTGAGTTCGATACCAACCTTGAAAAAGGAAGACGACTGTATATTGCCGGGCTCAGGGAAATGGATCCTGATGTTGTTCCCTATCCCGATGCAAATTTCACAATGCGCCTGACCTATGGCTCCGTGCTGCCTTACCAGCCTAAGGATGCTGTTATCTATAAGCACTATACAACACTGGAAGGTGTTATGGAAAAATATATTCCGGGTGATTATGAATATGACCTGCCCGAACGCCTGATCGAACTTTATGAGCAAAAGAATTTCGGAAGGTATGCAGACCCGGCCGGACATATGCCTGTATGCTTCCTGACCAACAATGATATCACAGGTGGTAACTCCGGAAGCCCTGTGCTGAATGGCAAAGGTGAACTGATAGGACTGGCTTTCGATGGCAACTGGGAAGCAATGAGCGGCGACGTGGCCTTTGAGCCCGACCTGCAAAGATGTATTAATGTGGATATCCGCTATGTGCTCTGGATAATGGATGTATATGCCGGCGCCGGACACCTGGTTGAAGAAATGGATATAAGGGAATAAAAACACAGGTAATTTACGCCCTTCCGCTATCAAAAAAAAAGAATGACAGGCAGCTTACAGCTAACCTTCATTCTTTTTTTTATTGCCTCAGCCTATAATTTCTATCTTTGCACAAAATAATCTTAAGCATGGATTTCCTGCAAAATTTCAGTCTCAAAGAATCAGTGGCTGCATTTATGGTCCTGTTTGCCATTATCGACATCCTGGGATCCGTACCAATAATCCTTGATATAAAAGCAAAAGCAGGTGAAGTGGGTGCAGGCAAGGCAAGCCTGGTGGCATTTATAATATTCCTGATGTTCTTTTTTGTTGGCGAACCCCTCCTTGCCCTCTTCGGGGTTGATATATCCTCCTTTGCCATAGCCGGATCAATAGTTATCCTGCTACTGGGCCTCGAAATGGTGCTGGGTATTGAACTTTTCAAACATGATTCACCGGGAGGAGGAACAGTCGTCCCTATTGCTTTTCCCCTTATTGCAGGAGCCGGCTCAATAACAACACTGCTGTCGCTCAAAGCTGAATATGCACCGGTAAATATCCTTATCGCCCTTGTGGTAAATATGATTATCGTATTTATTGTTCTGAGAATGACCGCAGGCGTTGAAAGGATACTCGGACCCTCGGGTGTGCATATCCTCAGGAAATTTTTCGGTATCATCCTGCTTGCAATAGCAGTTAAATTATTTATTTCAAATACAGGCATCGTATTACCGGCTTAAAGAATGGGCAAGAAAATTACAATTTTTACGGATGGAGCCGCCAGGGGAAATCCCGGACCGGGAGGATACGGCGTGGTGCTGCAGACCGACAGGCACAAGAAAGAACTATCAGAAGGATATAAACTGACTACCAATAACAGGATGGAACTGCTGGCAGTGATCGTGGGACTGGAAGCATTGAAATTCAAGGGGTCAGAGGTAGTAATATACACCGACTCAAAATATATTGCCGATGCCGTCAACAAAGGCTGGGTGCTCGAATGGGAAAGGAAGGCTTTCAGGAAAAAAAAGAATGCCGACCTGTGGAAACGCTTTCTCAAGGTGTACAGGCAACATGATGTGACAATACATTGGGTGGAAGGCCACAGTGGTATCCAGGGTAACGAAAGATGCGACAGGCTTGCAGTGGAAGCTTCAGAAAAAAGAGAGCTGCTCGAAGATAAAGGATACCTGGAAGAAAATGCCGGCGGGAAACTCTTCGATAAAGAAAAATTGTAACGGAAAAAGGAAAATTGCATATTTGTAGTAACCAAAACAACCGAAATGCAGAAACTATACCTGGCCCCTACGGAACTGGACCCGGAAATTACTCTGTCACACGAAGAAAAGATCTTCAGGATAAGTGGCACAAGCAGCCCTGAAAACGTGCGCGCCACATATGAACCGGCTATTCAGTGGATGAGCAACTACAGGAATATGCTCAAAACAGACAGATCAGTTTTTACTGACGATGACCCACTGGTATTCGAGCTCGATCTCGAATATTTCAACTCCTCTTCGGCAATATTCCTCTATGAGCTCGTCGTGATCATAAAAGCAATCGAAAAAGACGGTGTGCCCGCAATTATCAGGTGGTCCTTTGACCCGGCCGATACAGACTCACGGGAAGCAGGCGAAGACCTGGCAATCCTTGCCGAAATGGAATTCGAATACACCAACAGAAAGGGATAAGCTTATGAGGGGTCAGAAAGAAGTCTATGAACTGCTCCATAAACTGGATATCCCCTATCACTACCGTGAACACCCCCCGGTGAATACAATCGAGGAAGCAAGAAGGTACTGGAAAAATTACGATTCTGGAAGGTGCAAGAACATATTCCTCCGTAATCATAAAGGCAATAAACACTACCTGGTAATACTTGAACACCTCAGGCATCTGAACATGAAAGATCTTGAATCACGGCTCAAACAGGGTAAACTCACTTTCGCTTCCGGGAAAAGGCTGATGAAATACCTTGGTCTCGAACCCGGTTCAGTTTCACCTTTCGGGCTGGTAAACGACCATTCTAAACATGTGCATCTCTTTCTCGATGAAAAACTGCTTGATTTTGAGAATCTATCCTTTCACCCCAATGATAATACAGCCTCACTTATAATCTCCAGGGATAATTTCATCCGCTTCCTGGAACACCAGGGAAACAGCTATGAGTTCATACGCCTGTACGATGATTAAAGCTCTTTTACCCTGCCTTACCTGACGCCTGCCAAAGGCCTGACTTAAGCATATTTCCCTGTCCTGAATTTTCGAACCGACTCCCGGGAAGCCTTATTATCAAAATTTTGATGCCCTTATCTTGTTGTTATAGTGCGTTTTACGAGCTTTATCGAAAAAAATATATTTTCGACCTGCAATGTTCGGAACTTTTTATCGTCATTTTGACAAACTTTGAATTTGACATGAAAACTTTTGCAATTACCTTTTCCTTACTGGCACTTTTTAGCCTTAATACCTTCAGCCAGAAAACAGAAAAAAGGGTATATAATACCACCCGAACAGACCAGGCTCCCATAATAAACGGGCAGCATGATGAAAATGAATGGAACGTGGGCGAATGGGGATCCGATTTTACCCAGTTTGAACCATATGAAGGTGAAAAAGCAACACAGCCCACCGAGTTTAAAATACTGTATGACGACAACTTTATCTATGTTGCCATCAAAGCTTATGACTCATCACCCGATAGCATTATAAACAGGATGACCCGACGCGACCAGGTGGACGGCGATTATGTTGGGCTGTCCTTTGACAGCTACCACGACCTTAGAACAGGATTTACCTTTATCGTAAGTTCCACAGGCGTCAAGATGGACCTTATGCATATAAATGACGGGCAGGTGGAAGATCCCAGCTGGGACCCGATATGGCATGTTAAGTCGGCTATACATGAATGGGGCTGGTTTGCTGAGATGAAGATACCCCTTACACAGCTGCGCTTTGAGAAAAATACGGATGAAGTATGGGGTGTGGAAATATTCAGGCTCAATTACAGGGAGTCCGAGATGAGTTTCTGGCAACCCATAGCCAGGAATGCATCAGGACTGGTACATAATTTCGGTGAGCTGGACGGTCTCGACGGTATTAAACCAAAAAAGATATTCGACCTGATGCCCTATGCGGTGGCAAGCTATGAGAACTATAAGGCACAGGAAGGCAATCCCTTTCTGCCGGGCAAGGACTTTGTTCCAAATGCCGGTCTTGACGGTAAAATTGGGGTGACAAACAACCTGACCCTGGATTTTACGGTAAACCCTGATTTCGGACAGGTCGAAGCCGACCCCTCAGAAGTAAACCTCACCGCCTATGAATCCTTCTTCAGCGAAAAAAGACCATTCTTTATTGAAGGGAACAATATTACCAGCCTTAACGTGGGTGTGGGCGATGGCGATATTGGCAATGACAACCTGTTCTACTCAAGGAGAATAGGCAAAGAACCGGCGGGATCGGCGCTGCTCGAAGATGGTGAATACTCCAAAACACCAAGGAATGTTCGTATTCTCGGTGCAGCCAAACTGACAGGGAAAACACAGGACGGCCTGTCAGTGGGTGTTATCGAAACTATTACACCTCGTACTTTTGCCAGTGTTGACAGTGCCGGTATACGGACTTACCAGGAAGTGGAACCTTTCACCAACTATTTCATAGGCAGGGTGCAAAAAGATTTCAATAAAGGTAATACTATGATCGGAGGAATGGTGACCCATACCTACCGCAACCTGGAAGCTGTGGATGACATTGAGAATTCCCGGCTGAATAAGCTGCACAGCTCAGCCCTGACAGGAGGGATCGATTTTTCCCAGTTGTTCAACGACAGGAACTGGAAATTTTCATTCAGTACTGCTTTCAGCCATGTCAGGGGCTCAGAAGAAGCACTGAGAAAAACACAGCTGTCCGCAAGACATATGTTCCAGAGACCCGATGCAAGCCATATGGAATATGACCCTGAAAGAACAAGCCTCAGCGGAATGGGAGGTAAAATGGAACTGGGTAAATATGGAGGCAACTGGAACTTTATGCTGTTCTCCACTTTCAGATCACCCGGGTTTGAAATAAATGACCTTGGATATATGCGTGTGGCCGACGATATGATGCATGGATTATGGTCTGCTTATAGTTTCAATGAGCCCAGAAGCTTCTATCGCAGGATAAGGTTTAATTCAAACTGGTGGACCAAGTGGGATTATGGTTTTACCTTTCAGAAACATGGCGGTAACCTGAGCATGTATACCCAGTATAAGAATTTCTGGTCCACAAATATCGGTGTCTCCTATAATAGCAATGGCCTGTCCACAACAATGCTCAGGGGCGGACCAAACATGAAAACACCCGGTGGGGCAGGTGCCTTCTACAGTGTTAGCTCCGATAACAGGAAAAAATTCCGCGTGAGCTTCAATGGTAATCATTATTGGGGAAGTGAAGATTACTTAACTACAAACTCCCTCGCAATGAATTTTTCATACAGGCCGGTAAATTCTCTTAACATAAGCCTCAGTCCTGCCTATAGCTTAAGAAACAGCGATCTGCAATACGTATGCGCTATGAAAAATGAAGAGGACGAAACAGCTTATATATTTGCTGAGCTGGTACAGAATGTACTCAGTATGTCACTGCGCGTAAACTACAATATTACCCCCGACCTCACGATACAGTACTGGGGGCAGCCCTTCTTCGCGGCAGCCGACTATTCAGGCTTTAAAAAGATAACAAACCCCATGGCAGGTTCATATGACGACCGCCAGCATGTTTTCAGTATAGATGAGATTAATGAAATGGAGAAGATATATTATATCGATGAAGATACTGACGGTAACACAGACTACTCATTTGGCGATCCAAGCTTTAACTTTGATGAATTTCTTTCAAACCTGGTGCTGAGGTGGGAATTTGCTCCCGGATCTACCCTCTACGCGGTATGGTCACAGTCCAGGGATGCCTTTATACCAACAGGTGAATTTGTTATCAGGGATAATATCAATACTCTCTTCACAGAGGAAAAACCCTATAATGTTTTCCTTATCAAACTATCATACCGCTTTGGTTTGAGATAGTAGTTATCTCATTCCGCTTATTTAGAAATATTTTAATTTGGCGCAGTCCTGCAACAAAGTACAGACTTCATCGTCTTTTGTTTACAATATCCAATAAAGCAACTATGAAGAACCTGACACTTTTCCTGGCGCTTTTTGCAGTTATCTTATTGAACGCAAACGGCCAGGATGCTGAGAAAAAGAAAAAATATTATGAAGCTGTTCGCATCACGAATGCTCCCTCAATAGATGGTAATCTCGATGATGAAGCCTGGATGCAGAATCACTGGCAGGATGGTTTTGTGCAGCATGAACCCTATGAAAACAGGCCCCCCTCCCAGCCAACAGAATATAAAATCTGCTTTGATGATGTACACCTTTATGTCGCCTTCAAAGCCTATGATTCATCCCCTGACAGTATCACCAACAGGATGAGCCGCAGGGATAATGCTGACGGTGATATGGTATTCATTGGTTTTGACAGCTACCATGACCTGCGTACCATGTTTATCTTTGGTGTGAGTTCTGCCGGTGTCAGGACAGACTGGATAATGTCAAACAACGGGCAGAATGAGGACTTTACCTGGGACCCCATCTGGCAGGCAAAAACGAGCATGCACGAATGGGGCTGGGCTGTGGAAATGAAGATACCCTTCACCCAGCTCAGGTTTGAGAAAAACTCAGATGAAGTGTGGGGATTGATCGTGGCCCGCCAGATATTCAGGCATAACGAGATGAGCTTATGGCCGGCAATACCACGTGACGCACCGGGTATGGTACACCTGGCTGCCGAGCTGGGCGGACTGGAGGGAGTTGAGCCCAGGAAACAGTTCGATATAATGCCCTATGGCGTGGCTTCATATAGTACTTATGAACGTGAAGAGGGCAATCCCTTCAAAACAGGCAGCGATTACAGGCTGAAGGGCGGTCTGGATGCAAAGATAGGTGTGACAAATAATCTCACCCTCGATCTCACCCTCTTCCCTGATTTCGGACAGGTTGAAGCCGACCCCTCAGAAGTTAATCTTACGGCCTATGAGACATACTTCGAGGAAAAAAGACCTTTCTTTATTGAAGGAAATAGTATTACAAGCTTCAATGTGGGCCTTGGTGATGGCGATATTGGGAACGATAACCTTTTTTACTCAAGGCGGATAGGCAGAAACCCTCACGGATACCCCTCGCTCGGTGAACATGAATATGCCGATGTGCCGTCATTTACAAATATTATCGGTGCAGCCAAGCTTACAGGAAAAACAAATAACGGACTCTCTGTGGGCTTTATTGAAAGTGTGACAGCAGAGGTAGTGGCGGAAATTGACAGTGCCGGGCGAAAATCAACAGAGGTCATTGAACCGCTCACCAATTATTCACTGGCACGTGTACAAAAAGATTTTAATAAGGGCAATACCATTATCGGCGGTGCGGTAACCAATACAATCAGACGTCTCGATGGCACCGGTCTGAATGAACTGCATAAAAACGCCACTACGTCAGGTATAGATTTCACCCAATACTTCAAAGAAAGAAATTATATGCTTTCTGCAAGTGTTTACATGAGCCACGTGG
>JBNJHQ010000017.1:0-22372 GCA_051748705.1 Bacteroidota bacterium
GACCTGCCATAATACGGGACAAACGTTTAATGATGGTCATTCAGGAACAAATGACGCCGATATAGATGCACCTGAAGCGTGGGAAATCTGTACCGGATCTAATAATATTGTTATTGCGGTTCTGGATCAAGGAGTTACATCTAACCATCCTGATTTACCAAATACAAGACAGGTGAGATTGAGCGGTAGTGATTTTACAGGTAACGATGATAATCCATCACCAGTTGGGAACGAGAATCATGGAAATGCATGTGCAGGCGTAATAGCTGCAACCATGAATAACAATGAGGGAATTGCAGGTATTGCCCCTAATTGTAAGATAATGCCTATACGTATGACAGGCGTAGTGCCTTCCATAGTTGCAGATGCCATTGAATTTGCTGTAGATAACGGAGCAGATATTCTAACAAATAGCTGGGGGTATAATTCATCAGATCCAAATCTCCATCCCGTAATTGTTGCGGCAATTCAATATGCAATAAATAATAACTGTGTAGTTATTTTTGCTGCTGGAAATAGTGCTCGTCGTTCTTATGATTACAATGGATATGTTTCGTTTCCCTCCAATGTAAATATTCCTGGAGTTATAACTGTTGGTGCTTCAGATCGTGATGATCATCAATCGGATTATAGCCCATCCAGTGATCCAGAGAGTGTAAATAATCAAATAATTGATATTGTTGCACCTTCACACAGAGCATATCCTCCTGAAGCATATTTACCGCCTTTACTAGGTGGTATTCCAGGTGAAACATTTGAAATGTGGAGCATCGATATTCCTGGTAATACCGGTTATAATCCATGGCCTACAGGAATTTTTAGTCCACCTTCAATAGGGGAGCAATTGCCAAACTCAGGAACAAACTATTTAGACTATACCGGTAGATTTGGGGGTACATCTCATTCCTGTCCTGTGGTTGCAGGTGTTGCGGCATTAGTGTTATCAATAAACCCAAATCTAACAAATCTAGAAGTTTATGATATTCTAACTTCCACCACTGATGAAGTTGGTGGATATACTTATGAAAATGGCTGGAGCGAGGAGTTAGGCCATGGAAGGGTAAATGCTTATTCTGCAGTATGTGAGACCTACAATAGGAGTATGTATATTTCAGGTCCACCGGAAATATGCGAATCTGGTGCTACATTTACAATACACAATAGACCTCCAGGATCAACAGTTGTATGGAGGAAATCAAAGCCCTTAATATATGTTAGTGGACAGGGCACTGACAACTATACAGTTTCAGCGTATAGTAATGACGATAGATATAATGGTACAATTATATCAACCATAACAACCAGTTGGGGCCAAGTAGTATGTGAAAAAAAATCTTGGGTAGGCCGACCAGGCTTACCAGTTACTACACCCGATGGCGATCCCCCAATTGAAGTTTTATATGGCAGTTCATTTCTAGTAAGAATTTGGGATCCACCAGGAGCAGATCCATCTACAGGATCTTGGTTATCAAATGGTAGTATATCAATTCGCCCAGGATGGGGAACAGGAAGGGATTGTATATTTGATGCAACAGGTTATGATTATGGACAATGGAATGTCAATACTACAAATGCATGTGGCATATCAGACACATATACCGGTTCTGTAATTGTACCAGGAGGAGGTTGGGATTTCACAATGTTTCCAAATCCTGCCAATAGTTATGTTGAAATCCATGCTGAGAAGAATGAAAGGTATGTTGAAGGAACAACGAGTGATACATATGAAGCTGTCCTGTATAATTCTCTTATGTCACTAGTATACAAATCAATAGAAACTGACAAGCCAATCCTCAATATAAATACAAGCAGCTTTATAAATGGAACATATTTTCTATACATTACAGCAGGAAAACAAGTCGAAGTCTTTCAACTTGTGGTAAAACATTAGCAAAGAGGCGTTTGTGATTATTGTCAATTGATTATACAGCAATCCTTTGTTATTTTATACTTTGTGGTAAAACAAGTGTATTGCAAACCGAGTGTAACGAGTTTGCAAATACTCTTGTGATGGTATGTTCAAAAAAGAGCGAAGGGAAAGTAATCAAGACGAGGGTAGGGGAGAATTGGCAATTGAGTAATAGATACTTTTGTAAGTTGCTCTAGCAAAAGGAAATATTGCGAAATTTAGGGTAGGGTGCGGCTATTTAATATAGTGCTAATTATAGGCAAATGGGTTGATGAGCAGCCGTTAATTACTCACTTTGTTCGTGTTAATGGTTATTCGTTCGCTTCGCTCACGTTAATGGTTACTAATAATTATTAAATTTGGGGTTCACCAAATAGTAGGATAAATGGAATTTAGATTTAAAATTGTAGGTTTAGTAACTGTAATATTAGCATCAGCACTTATTGGACTTGGTATCGTATCATTAGGATCTGAAAATTCAACCACCTTAAATTCAGTTATATACATACTCATTGGATTTTTTCCTCTAGCTATAACCATATTAAGAAGCAGGGTCAAAAAAGTACCGATGAAAGTACATGAAAACTAGGTGTTTACGATAGTCTATTGTTGATATTTGACGCTCAATTATATTGTTTTGTAGCAGTTATTTCTATTTAACATAATGTTAGAATACGGCAAACGACAAACGGCTAAAGGCTAACGGAATAGAGGATGTTGTTACAGAACTTAACCAATTATCCATTCATCCAGTTTTCCAATCCCAGGTTGCCGCAAGGCAATCCTTCGAAATTGGACATTCGTTATTCGATATTGGATATTCAAATAACATTCTTAACGACAGAACATTTCCAGTTTAAAAAGGAAGCTGTACGAAGTACTTAACATAATATCGCATTATAGCGCAAATATGAGACTGTGCAGAGGAAAACAAATTGCGATCACACTGGCCGTCACGGATCTGGAGATCCGCGACAACAACTGCTTAAACAAGCCACAAATTGCTTTAACATAAAATCGAGCCGTTATCGGAACTGACGTCCGATAACTGATTTTATGCTAAATACTGCGTATGCGCAATTTGTTAGCGTATTTGCCTATAATTAATATTATGTTAAATAGAATGTTTTTATATACGGCCCTGGCATTTAAACCCTGTATCCCCTTCTTCTATCTGTATTGAAAATTGCATATTATCAGACAAAAAAAGAGGTGCATTAAATGCACCCCTCTATATCCTTATACGTAATAATGTAACTGACCAGGTTAGTTGCCTCCTTCCAGCTCTTCAATCTTGGCAACTACATCGTTATATTTATCGGTCATCTGGAGACGATAATAGAGCTCCTTCAGGCTTGTAAGTGTGTCCATGTCTTCCGGATTAAGCTCCCTGGCACGTTCCATATAAGGCAGTGCTTTAGAAAAAACATCATTTGCTTCTTCCAGGGCCTTCGTGTATTCTTCGGGATCCATAATTTCATTGGCTTCCTGTAACACATTTGCACCCATATTGTAATAACATACACCTGCATTATACTGGCTGTTGAAATAATCTTCCTCTATTTCAATAGACTTTAGCAAATATTTCAGGGCTTCTTCATAGTCTTCGGATTGCATGTACATTACACCCTTGGCATAATGAAGATTATAATTTTCAGGTGCAGATTCCAGTGCCAGATCCAAATAATCCAGTGCATCCTGCCTCTTATCATTGTCAATGAAAAACTGGATCATGGTTAAAAGCACCTGCTCATCCTTAGGAAAAGCTTCAAAGGCTTTCCTGAGTGCCATTTCTGCGCCTTCCAGGTCGCCATCCTCCATATATGCCTGGTACTTAAGCAGGTATGGCGTAGTCTCTCCGTATTCAAGCTCTATTGACTGGTCAAGGTATCTCTGTGCCTTTTCATAGTCCTTCGCATTGTAAGCAGCCAGGGCTGTATTAAAGACCACCACCGTATCAACCGTACCCATATATATCTCACTCCCCTGTATTTCAAGAAGTTTTTCAAAGGCAAGCGTTGACTTCTCATAGTTTCCATTATCAAATTCCATTGCAGCCCAGCTAAGGAAATCATTGGCAAGTGCCGGTAGCTGGATTATCACCATCTTTTCCATGCTGCCCTTATCATCCATATCAATGGATTTAACATAATTGTCATAGGCAAACACCAACTGGTCATCATATTCGTTCATCAGGCTCTTATTTTCATTCTGAAATCCTTTTTCCCACATAGCCTGTGCAACCCGACCGAGGGTGTAATATGTTTTTGGCCAGTCCTTTGTTTTCTCATGGTCAATAGCTTCATCAATAGCTTCCTGCGCTTTTTCAAGATTTCCGGTCTCGACAAAGTTCAGGGCGCTGGAAACTTTACCTCTCTGGGCCATGCCCTCCAGTGATGAACATGACGAAATAGTTACTGCCATAGCAGCAATAATTAAAAGTGAAAGAAAATTGCTTTTCATTATTAATACATTTAGTTACTTATTCTTAAAATTGCTCCAAATTTAAAACATTACTTATTAATCATCAAATACTTTAAGGCAAAATAATCTGCTTTATTTAATTTCCTCCTCTCCTGCCTGTATTTCAGGGCTGTCATTCTCTTCATTTACCTCCACATTGGTTACTGAACCAATCGAATCTGTTTCTCTCAGATTGATGATCCTGACACCCTGGGTGGCGCGACCCATCACTCGCATTGATTCTACCGGCACACGTATCACAGTGCCTGACTGTGTGATTATCATAAGGTCATTATTGTCTGTAACAGCTTTTAATGCAACAAGATAGCCTGTTTTTTCGGTAATATTGATGGTTTTTACTCCTTTACCTCCCCTGTTTGTCAGGCGATAATCTTCGATCTGGGAGCGCTTGCCGTAACCTTTCTGAGATACCACAAGCACATGCTGGTCTTTGTTATCCGGTTCAAGAACAACCATACCCACCACTGTATCTGATTCACTACCAAGGGTAATACCCCTGACACCTGAAGCAGTCCTTCCCATCGGCCTTACCATACTCTCATGGAACCTGATGGCACGGCCCGACTCCACTGCCATCATTATGTACTGGTTGCCATTGGTCAGCCTTGCTTCCAGCAGGGCATCCCCTTCCCTGACGGTTATCGCGTTGACACCGTTCTGGCGTGGCCTGCTGTATGCCTCAAGCGAGGTCTTTTTAATGACTCCTTTTGCAGTACAAAGAATAATATAATTATTGTTTATATAGTCCTCATCCAGCAGTGTCTTTACATTAATATATGCCATAACCGTATCATCGGGCTCTATATTTATCAGGTTTTGCATGGCCCTGCCCCTGGAAGTACGTGTTCCCTCGGGTATCTGGTACACTTTCAGCCAGTAACATTTACCTTTCCTGGTAAAGAAAAGCATTGTGTTATGCATAGTCGCTATAAACATGTGCTCGATAAAGTCCTCATCCCTTGTAGTGCTTCCCCTTGATCCGAAACCGCCCCTGTTCTGAACACGGAAATCCGTTAGAGGCGTGCGTTTTATGTATCCCATATGTGAAATGGTAATAACCATCTCGTCATCAGCATAAAAATCTTCAGGGTTAAA
Source organism: Bacteroidota bacterium (assembly GCA_051748705.1). Classification (GTDB taxonomy): domain Bacteria; phylum Bacteroidota; class Bacteroidia; order Bacteroidales; family VadinHA17; genus UBA9300. The sequence goes on from JBNJHQ010000017.1 coordinate 5,489, forward strand.
TTCCTCTGCATTGGGAACAATTTCCGTTCGCCTCCCATCCCCGTATTTTTCTTTTATATCAGCCAGCTCATCCTTTATTATGCCCATCTGCAGATCCTTGCTTTCCAGTACGCTGCGCAGGTAATTTATCTGCTGAAGGATTTCCTCATACTCCGCCCTGAGCTTGTCCTGTTCGAGTCCGGTCAACTGCCTCAGGCGCATCTCCACAATCGCACGCGACTGGGCATCTGACAGCTCGAAGCGTTCCATCAGTCTTTCCCTTGCTTCATCCGGCGTTTTGGACGACCTTATTATTGATATTACCTCATCAATATTGTCGCTGGCAATAATCAGTCCCTCCAGTATATGGGCTCTTTTCTCTGCCTGGTCCAGTTCAAAACGTGTACGGCGTATAACCACATCCAGCCTGTGATCAACAAAATAACGTATCAGGTCTTTCAGGTTAAGTGTACGCGGTCGTCCATTTACCAGGGCTATATTATTAACTGAAAATGAGGTTTGTAGCTGTGAGTACTTAAATAATGTGTTTAAAACGACATTGGCAGTGGCATCCTTCTTGAGAATAATGACTATCCTCATCCCGTTACGGTCTGATTCATCATTGATATAGGATATGCCTTCTATCTTTTTCTCATTTATAAAATCGGCTATCTTGCGGATCATTTCCGCTTTATTGACCTGGTAGGGAATTTCCGTAACGATGATACTCTCCCGTCCCGAATGGGTAAGTTCAATTTCTGTCTTAGCCCTCACCACCACTCGTCCGCGGCCTGTTTCAAAAGCATCCCTTATCCCCTGTTCGCCATATATAATACCGCCTGTAGGAAAGTCCGGCCCTTTGACATGCTGCATCAGCTCATCGGTGGTGATATCATTGTTGTCAATATACTCTACGATCGCATCCACAATTTCTGAAAGATTGTGGGGCGGCATGTTCGTGGCCATACCAACTGCAATACCCGAAGCTCCATTTACAAGGAGACTGGGTATCTTTGTGGGTAATACAACGGGTTCTTTAAGTGAATCGTCAAAATTGAGCTGCAGGTCCACCGTGTCCTTTTCAATATCAGACAGAGTTTCCTCCGCAATTTTCTTCAGCCTTGCCTCGGTATACCTCATGGCGGCGGGACTGTCACCATCGACCGATCCGAAATTACCCTGCCCGTCGACGTAGGGATACCTCAGCGACCAGTCCTGGGCCATCCTGACCATGGCTTCATAAACAGAAGAATCGCCGTGAGGATGGTACTTACCAAGCACCTCCCCCACTATCCTGGCTGATTTCTTGTGTGGCCTGTTTGATAACAGTCCCAACTCTGACATGCCAAATAACACACGCCTGTGAACAGGCTTTAATCCGTCACGCACATCCGGCAAGGCCCGGGAAACAATAACCGACATCGAATAGTCGATATAGGCAGACTTCATTTCCTCCTCAATGTTGATCTTTATAATCCTCTCTTTATCTGACATTTACGATATATTTAAACTAATAATCCTGCTAAGTTTATTTATTAAAATTTGCGAGTTACGAAAATAGTGAATTATTAGCTTTTTACCCTATTCATGGCAATCTAATTATCAACATTTTTTGTTGAAATTGGGCATGTTATTTGCATTACCCTATATTACTTGAAAAATGAATAGTTTTGTGTTTTTTATGTACTTTTGTTTAGGAAACATGACAATTTGACCATAAACAAGATTGCATTTGAGATGTTTTATAAGTAAATAAATAAAAATAATATTTATGGGATCCGGATAATATTGATATAAAAACAATTTGAAAGGTCCGGTAAACGTTAAAATAATATAGTAGAGGAAGATTTATATGGATTCAAGATTTTCACAAAAAGTAAAAGATATTCTCACCTTCAGCAAGGAAGAAGCAATAAGGCTCGGGAACAGTCACATTAGCCCTGAGCATATTTTGCTCGGTATATTAAGGGAGGGAGAAGGCCTTGCGGTAGATATCCTTGTTAACCAGGGAGTAGACCTTTCAATGCTGAAAGGCTCACTTGAGAGAAGTATAAGGGTTGATAATCCGGTCAAGATTTCAGACAATGACGTATTGCCACTATTGAAAAGCACAGAGAGAATTTTAAAACTCGTTCACCTTGAGGCAAAAGCCCTGAAGAGTGATGTTATTGATACTGAGCATCTGCTCCTTGCAATACTCAAGGAGGAGAATTCATTTGTAACAAGGTTCCTTTCGGAACTTAATGTAGATTACCAGACAGTAAGGCAGGTAGCTGAAACGGAGAACCCTCTTCCCAGGGCTGACTTTCCCAGGGAAGATGAAGATGAAGATACCGGGTTTGCCCGGGGCGACCAGGGTAAAGGTCCCCAGGGAACAAGTCCTCATTCCGGTAAATCCTCATCCGATACCCCGGTACTGGATAATTTTGGCATTGATCTTACCAAGGCTGCCGAAGAAAACAGGCTTGACCCTGTGGTTGGCCGGGGAAGGGAAATTGACAGGCTTGCACAGATTCTTTCAAGGCGTAAAAAGAACAACCCGGTTCTTATAGGCGAGCCCGGTGTTGGCAAATCTGCCATTGCAGAAGGCCTGGCCCTCAGGATAATACAAAAGAAAGTTTCAAGAGTGCTCTTTGGGAAAAGGGTAGTTACACTTGATATGGCATCAATTGTTGCCGGCACCAAATACAGGGGTCAGTTTGAAGAGAGGATGAAAGCCATTCTTAACGAACTTGCAAAGAATGATAATATCATACTCTTTATTGACGAAATACATACCATCGTGGGAGCAGGAGGAGCAGCCGGATCACTGGATGCTGCAAACATGCTTAAACCGGCACTGGCAAGAGGTGAGATTCAGTGCATAGGGGCCACCACCCTCGATGAGTACAGGCAGCATATAGAAAAAGACGGCGCCCTTGAAAGACGCTTCCAGAAAGTTATGGTGGAACCCACAAGCATCGAAGAAACCATACACATCCTGAATAATATTAAAGACAGGTATGAAGATCACCATAATGTGAATTACACCGATAAGGCAATTGAAGCCTGCGTTAATCTCACAAACAGGTATATCACCGATCGCCACCTGCCGGATAAGGCTATTGATGCAATGGATGAATCAGGTTCAAGAGTGCATATAACAAATATTGTTGTTCCCGAAAGAATACTCAAGCTCGAGGATGAGCTCGATGAAGCCCGGAAAGATAAGATGAATGCGGTCAAGAACCAGAATTTTGAAAGAGCTGCCAGCTTCAGGGATAAGGAAAAGGAACTGCAGGAAATGATTGACGCTGAAAAGAAAAAGTGGGAATCGGACCTTTCCCTCAACAGGGAAACAGTTGATGATGAAAAAGTGGCAGAAGTAGTGGCAATGATGACAGGTGTCCCGGTACAGCGAATTGCCCAGACTGAAGGAAATCGCCTGCTGAAGATGGGAGATGAACTCAGGGAAAGCCTTATCGGGCAGGATGAGGCAATAAAAAAGGTTGTCAGGGCAATACAGCGTAACAGGGCCGGTCTGAAAGACCCGAATAAACCGATTGGCACCTTCATTTTCCTCGGTCCCACCGGGGTGGGTAAGACACACCTTGCCAAAGTACTGGCAAAATTTCTCTTTGACAGTACCGATAACCTGATAAGGGTCGATATGAGTGAATATATGGAAAAATTCGCGGTGTCCCGTCTCGTTGGAGCACCTCCGGGATATGTGGGATACGAGGAAGGAGGACAACTCACTGAAAAAGTAAGGAGGAAACCATATTCAGTGGTACTGCTCGATGAAATAGAAAAAGCTCATCCTGATATTTTCCATATCCTGCTGCAACTGCTTGACGAAGGCCAGCTGACTGACAGCCTGGGGCGGCGGGTCGACTTCCGTAATACTATAGTCATAATGACAAGTAATATCGGATCGCGCCAGCTCAAGGATTTCGGACAGGGCATTGGCTTTGATACCCAGGGCAGAAAAGCAGGAAAGGATACCTACGTAAAAAGTATTATCCAGAAAGCGCTGCATAAAACATTTGCCCCTGAATTTCTTAACAGGATCGATGATGTGATTGTATTTGAGTCACTCTCCAGGGAAAGCATCCACTCCATTATTGATATCGAACTGAAAGGATTACTTGACCGTATAAGTTCCCTTGGCTATGAAATAGAGCTGTCGGATGAAGCAAAGGATTTCATTGCTGAAAAAGGTTTTGATTCACAATACGGCGCCAGGCCTTTAAAGAGGGCCATACAGAAATACCTCGAAGATCCTATGGCAGAACGTATTATTGAGTCAGGAATAGAGGCCGGGGATACACTCCAGGTCATAATGGATAAAGAGGCGGAAGATATCAAGATCAAGCTGAAGAAGGCAAAAAAATCAGTTAAACCCGATAGCAAAAAATCATTGCCGTCAGACAGTAAGAATTGAGATTAAGTAATTAATACTGCCTCCAGATCATATTCACTGGCGGATGTTATACGCACGCGGCAGAAATCGCCTGCACCGGGGTAGTGATCACTAACTGGTTTGATGAAAATTTCCTGGTCAATACCAGGACTGTCAAATTCAGAACGTGCCACAAGGTGTGTTCCTTCTTCACGATCGATAAGTACACGCATCTCCTTGCCCACCGTGTCAAGATTTTTCCGTAAGGATATCTCCTGCTGCACGGCCATTATCAGCTCAGCCCTTTCCTTTTTTATCCTTTGAGGAATATCATCGGTGAACCTGCTGTGTGCATAGGTGTCTTCTTCATGGGAATAGGTAAATACACCAAGCCTTTCAAAGCGGTATTCCTTAACAAAATCAAGCAGTTTCCTGAAATCATTTTCAGTCTCACCCGGGTAGCCGGTGATGAGAGTGGTCCTGACAGCAGCTTCGGGCATTAATTCGCGTATGTGATCCAGCAGAATTCTTATATCCTTTTCTGAATGTCCCCGCTTCATGGCAGATAGGATATTATCGGAGATATGCTGCACCGGCAGATCAATATAAGTGCATACACGCTCTTCATCCTTAATGAGCTCAAGCAGATCTTCAGGGATACTTCCGGGGTAAAGGTAGTGTAAGCGTAACCAGTCGACACCCGTCCGATCCAGTATACTGCGGATCAGGTCAACAAGCGCCTGCTTGCCATAAAGATCCCTGCCGTAATAACTTAAATCCTGAGCGATGAGAATGAGTTCCCTTACTCCGCCGGCAGATAATATTTCTGCTTCTTTAAGCAGGTCATCCACCGGCGTGCTCCTGTAGCTTCCCCTTATACCCGGTATTGCACAAAAAGCACAGTTGCGGTTACATCCTTCACTCACTTTCAGGTAGGCGTAATGCGGGGGACCGGTAAGTATGCGTTCAGGGTCAAGTGATCTTTTATAATCTGAATCAAGATAGCTAAGAATTTCTTCGGCTTTATTTACCCCGAAAAAACGATCTACTTCAGGTATTTCTTTCTTTAATTGATGGCTGTATCGTTCAGACAAACAACCCATTACATATAGCTCTCCTATATCTCCCCTTTTTCGTGCCGCAACAAGCTCAAGTATAGTGTCAATGGATTCTTCTTTAGCATCATTTATAAATCCGCAGGTATTCACTATTACGATGTCGGCGTTGATGACCCCGTCATCAAAAAGGGGCCTGAAACCGGCAAACTGCAACTGCCTGAGCAGTTTCTCCGAATCAACGGTGTTCTTGGAACACCCAAGGCTTACTATCTTAACTGATTTTGCCATAGCATATGATCTACCTGCATTTGGGCCAAAAGCATTTATTCCAATGCCCGTCAGCCTGGAGACTATTCTGAGAAAAGTGAGTCGACGAATTCGTAGCGGTTAAATACCTGGAGGTGTTCAAGCTTTTCACCTATCCCTATGTATTTAACGGGGATCTTAAACTGATCGGATATCCCTATAACAACTCCTCCCTTGGCTGTTCCGTCGAGCTTGGTAACGGCCAGCGAGGTGACTTCTGTAGAAAGAGTGAACTGCCTGGCCTGCTCAAAAGCATTCTGACCGGTTGATCCGTCCAGTACAAGCAATACTTCGTGAGGTGCATCAGGTATGACTTTTGCCATTACCCTCTTGATCTTTGCCAGTTCATTCATCAGGTTTGCCTTATTATGCAGGCGTCCGGCTGTATCAATTATTGCGACATCGATATTGTCTGCATGGGCAGACTTAACAGTATCGAATGCCACTGAGGCAGGGTCAGAGCCCATATCCTGCCTGATTAATTTAACCCCCACCCTTTCAGACCATATCTTAAGCTGGTCCACGGCAGCGGCCCTGAAAGTATCGGCAGCCCCCAGAATAACTGTTTTGCCGGCTTTTTTATAATGATAGGCAAGCTTGGCTATGGTAGTGGTTTTGCCAACCCCGTTAACACCAACCACCATAATAATGTATGGTTTAGAGGGAAGTTCAGAATCAAAACCGCCGGTCTCACCCGGTGCATTTTCTTCAAGAAGTCCGGCAATCTCCTCACTCAGAATCCTGTTCAGTTCATCGGCATTAAGGTACCTGTCTGATGCAACACGCTTTTCAATCCTTTCTATTATCCTTATTGTTGTGTCAACACCTACATCAGAACTTATGAGTACTTCCTCCAGGTTGTCAAGAACTTCATCGTCCACCCTGGATTTACCTACAACAGCCCGTGACAGTTTCCTGAATACATTTTCCTTGGTTTTTTCCAGACCTTTATTAAGATCCTTCTTTTTATCCTTGCTGATAAAACCCATTAATGCCATATCAAAATAAAATTGAATTACTGAAGTGTTATTTCCTTTAGCGGGATAGCATAAAGATAAAAAAAGCTTTCTTCATAAGGAAGAAAGCTCCTGCCGGTATAAGCATTTCCGGATTATTTATTGAAAAAATCCTTTATATGATCATTATGAACCATCTGTTCCTTAAACATATATGCTCCGGATTTATCTGATTTCACCATTTTTATGCATTTGGTGAAAGCTTTCCCTGTACCTGTTTTCAGTGTTGCAACTACTTTCTTTGCCATGATAAAATTATTTTATTTCCCTGTGAAGAGTGTATTTCTTAAGTATGGGGTTGTACTTCATTCTCTCAAGCCTGTCAGGTGTGTTTTTCCTGTTTTTAGTTGAGATATACCGTGATGTACCGGGCATCCCGCTGTCTTTGTGCTCGGTGCATTCCAGTATTACCTGCACCCTGTTTCCTTTTGCTTTCTTTGCCATAATATATCTCCTTTAGTACTTAACAATATATCCTTTTTCTTTTGCATCCCTGAGGACCATATGCAGGCCTTTCTTATTAATCAGCCTAATACCGGCAGCCGATACCTTCAAAGTGATCCACCTGTCTTCTTCAGGATAATAGAACTTCTTGGTAAAGAGATTGGGATAAAATTTTCTTTTCGTTCTCCTCTTGGAGTGAGAGACATTGTTGCCTGACAACACCTTCCTGCCGGTCACTTGACATATCCTTGACATCTCAGTTGTTTTAAATTCTTGTGTATAAATGATAATCTAAAAATCGAAGCGCAAAATACGTGATTTTTATTCAATTATGCAAAAAATGGAGACTATTTTTTTCAACAGCATCCTCCCGCAGTGAATACAAAACTCTTACAGCGGCAAAAATCATGAGCTCCCCATCCTGCCTCTTATGCTCTTCATCCATTTCTACCCCTGCCGAGGATGGTTTTTCGCAGCAGGTTAAGCGTTGCCAGCGAGGCCCTCCTTATATTGTTACTACGCGAGAATGCGTAATTATGTTTTTCTGCATAATCGCCTTTATCTGAGCTGACGGCAATCCAGACAGTTCCAACCGGTTTCTCCTCGGTTCCCCCGCCCGGACCGGCAATACCTGTGGTTGAAACAGCATAGTCAGTTCCGTATTTCTTCCTGATTCCCCTTGCCATTTGCAGTGCAACTTCTTCGCTTACGGCACCATGATCCTCCAGTGCTTTCTCACTCACTCCCAGCTCTTCTCTTTTTATGCGATTGTCATAGGCTATTACCGAGCCTGCAAAATAATCAGAACTGCCCGGCACCGAAGTGATCATACGCGACAGATTACCCCCTGTACAGCTCTCAGCAATGCTCACCGTAAGCTTATTCTCCCGCAGCAGCTTTCCGCTTGCTTCCTCCAGGCTGATGCCATCAAGGCCATAGATGTATTCAGGAATTATATCATAAAGCTTCTTTATTTGCTCATCCAGGAGCCTGTCCGTTTCTTTTTCATCTTCTCCCCTGCCCGTAAGCCGCAGTTTAATAATTCCTGAAGTGGGCAGGTAGGCAAGTCTGACCGCCCGGGGCATTTCCTTTTCAAAATCTTCAAGTATTTCAGCCAGGTGAGCCTCAAAAGTACCAAAGGTCATAACCAGCCTGTATTTTATGTAAGGCCTGTTGAAATGATCTGCTATTCCGGGCAGTACATGATTTTTCATGATATTTTCCATCTCATAAGGTACACCGGGCATTGAAACAAGCACTTTCCCATCCTTCTCAAACCACATGCCCGGGGCTGTCCCCAGTTCGTTGGGCAGTACCCTGCAGGCCTCAGGCACTTCAGCCTGGCGCCTGTTGTTCTCATTCATTTCGAATCCCCTGCTCTTAATGAAGTGTTCTATATCACCAAGTATCTCTTCATCCTGTACCAGCCTTGTGTTAAAATAATCACTTAATGTCTCCTTGGTAATATCATCATTTGTGGGCCCAAGACCTCCTGTGACAAGAACCAGGTCGGACCTGTTAATAGATTCATCCACTACTTTAAGTATATGCTCCCTGTTGTCTGATATAGAGATCATCTGATATACTTCTATCCCCAGGTTAGTAAGTTCACGGCCCATCCATGCCGCATTTGAATCCACTGTCATGCCGATAAGGATCTCATCACCAATTGAAATAATTTCTGCCTGCATCTTTTGTCTGTAAAAATATTGATTAGTCCGGGTTTTAACTCACCGCATCATCCGGGAAGAATGACCCGCTTTAAAAATCCTCTGAGCTTTCAATAATTATTATTGATATACAAAGATATTTTTTTGTAAGTTCAGTTTCTAAATTTTACGCCTTAAAATCATGCAGAGTATAATTATCAGTGAGACGGAAACATTTGTAAGGAATTATCTTCATGGAGTTGAATCAGGTCACAACTGGTGGCATATCCACAGGGTTCGCAATATGGCAATGTATATTTTTTCATGTGAGAAAAAGGGCGATCCTTTCATTATTGAGATGGCATCGCTACTTCATGATATAGGCGACTATAAGGTTAAATCCGCAAATGACAATCGTGATCTGAGGACATTTCTGGGTAATTTAAAGCTTAAAAGGAAAGATAGTGACAGCTTGATCTATATTATCGATCATATCTCTTTCAGGTCAGGTTTCGGTCCCGCTTACGAGCATTCACCTGAGCTCGATACAGTGCAGGATGCTGACCGTCTTGATGCAATGGGGGCAATAGGCATAGCCAGGGCTTTCAGTTATGGGGGATCAAAGGGTTTTGAGATATACGATCCTGGAAAGGAGCCGCAAAATTATAAATCGCCTGGTGAATATGTGCATTCGGATTCATCCACCATCAATCACTTCAATGAAAAGCTTCTTAAGCTGAAAGATATGATGAACACTGCTACGGGCCGCCGGATGGCTGAAGACCGGCATCGTTACATGGAAGCTTTCCTGCAACAGTTCTACAGTGAGTGGGGAGAATATTGAGCGGGAAACGGGATTCGAACCCGCGACCCTCAGCTTGGGAAGCTGATGCTCTACCCCTGAGCTACTCCCGCAATGAGTCCCCAAATTTATAAATAAATTTCACAGCGGCAAGAATTACCATTCCGCCGGCCACTCTCCTATCCCGTCCTTGAAAAACTGGAGGTGCTCATAATGGGGCTTAGCCTTATTCTCGATGGCCAGCAGCTCATCGGCTGAGAGCTGTTCGAATTCACGTGCTATCTGTATATTCTCCTCAAGTTCAGCTATCTCGTCTATTCCAACTACAATGGTACTGACCGGTAAGGACATAACATAGTCCATGGCTTCTTTCATGGAAATTATCCCGCCATGGTCAAATATCCTGTCCCTTGCAGGTATTTTCATGCCCACTATACCCATTTCCTTTTCAACAGCAACAGGAAGGAAATTTTCTATCATTGAGTTGTAATACTTGTCAGCTGCGTTTATTGCTACAAGCACATTATCAAAATCGTACCTTTCGGCCATCATCCGGAGTATTTCAGGATCCTCATGACCGGTGAAACCGATATTTCTGACCATTCCCTCTTCTCTTGCTTTTTCCATTGCTTTAACAACGCCGTCATCAGCAAAATATTCATCCAGCCTGTCTTTTTCAGCAGCTCTTAAATTATGGACCTGCCAAAGGTTGAGGTAATCGGTCTGCAGGTTCTTCAGGCTTTGTTCAAGCAGGCGCATTGAACCGTCATATGAACGGTCATGTGTTTTTGATGCCAGGAATACTTCATTTCTCCTTGTTTTCATAACCTGGCCTACATTGCGTTCACTGGTGCCCATGGCATCCTGGCGGGATATTGTCGCTGTTGAACGACCATAAGCTGCAGCGGTATCAATATAGTTTATTCCAAGATCTATGGCTTTGTTGACAATTTCAACTGCAAGCTCTTCTTTTCCCGGTGTTTCAACCGTAGCCTGGGCGCCAAGACTGTAAATTCCAACCATATGACCGGTTTTCCCCAATGGGCGGAGTGGCATACGTAAAGCTCTGTCTGCTGTCTTACAGCCCGATAATAATTGAACCGGGCTGGCAACAGTGGCAAGTGCAGCTGCTGCAGCCATTTTCTTCAGAAAGAGCCTTCTTGAATGTTGATTCTCGTAAGTCATCATTTAGTTTTTTTTGTTTCCTTAAATATAGGAAAATTAAATAATACTGTGTTCCCAGGATTATAACAAGTTTATGTAAACTATGTTCATGAGTGCCCTCAGGGCTTATGGGGAGAATCCGGGAATTTGCTGCCAGCGGCTTTTTCAATATTTGCTATCCTTTTCAGCAGGGGCGGATGGGAATAATGAACAAATTCATATGCAGGGTGAGGATTCATGTTGGTGAGATTTTTTACCGAGAGCTTTTTAAGGGCAGAGATCAGCGATTCACCCCTGTATGTTTCATCTGCAAAACTGTCAGCCTGATATTCATGTTTCCTGGAAAGAAAATTCATATATAAGCTTATCAACCTGGAAACCGGGCTGTAAATCAGGATGAAAGCCAGTGCACTTATATGAAACGATGGTATTTCTGCACCCATTGCCCTTGTAAGGCTTTCATTACCGGCCAGTATGGAGAAGATATACAACATAATACCTGTCTGCAATATCCCGTAAAGCATCATCGTAAGTGAGTGTTTCTTTTTATAGTGACCTATCTCGTGTGCAAGAACCGCGGTGATTTCATCTACACTCAGGTCATTGATCAGGGTGTCAAACAGCACGATGCGTTTCTTTGGCCCCAGACCCGCAAAATATGCATTTGCCTTGGTACTCCTTTTTGATCCGTCAATAGTGTAAATATCGGTTAGCTTAAAACCTGCCCTTTCAGCCATCCTCTCTATTTCTGATCTCAGCTCACCCTTTTCAAGTGGTTTCTGTTTATTAAAAAGCGGAACTATCAGCTCTGAATAAAACATATTAATAAAAATGGAAACAAGTGTAATGATTCCCCATGCAAACAGCCAGAACAGGTTTCCGGCAGCATAGTATAGCCAGCTTATCAGGGCCACCAGGGGAACTCCTATTATTAAAGCCAGTAACCAGCTCTTTATGTGATCAAGGAAAAAAGTCGCCTGGCTTGTTTTGTTAAATCCGAATTTTTCCTCAATCCTGAATGTATCATACCATGAAAATGGAAGCCCCAGCAGATCAGAGGCCAGGCCAATGATGCCAAAAAAGATAATACTCACAACAATAGGGTTATCGCTAACAGAACGTGCAATATTATCTATCCATGCAAAGCCGCCAAGGAAAAGCATTAACAATATGACTACAAAGAAAAAAGTGGAGCTGATATTACTGAAGCTGGTATTTATCCTGGAATAATTCTGTGAAAGCCGGTATTTTTCTGTGTTGATAATACCCCTGAGCTGTTCAGGCACAGCATCCGACCACATCTTATTATTGAGGTAATCAAGATAAAGACCCTGAATATGCCCTATAATAATTATTACTGCTATCAGAAAAAAAAAGAAATTGTACATGCTGTAATTTTAAAAAAAACAGGGCGCCGAGGAGTGGAAGAAAAAATTTGGAATAAAAATGTCTCGCTGCATTTCCTCGTGCTGTATGCGCCCTGTCCCTTATAAGAATTTTCTATTGCAAATATCTAATTTTTTTTTGATTATCCAATAGGCCGGGTGATGTCATTCATCATCATTTATAACATATAATCCTGCAGATATGCAGAACCATGGGACAGAACCCGTATCATTATTCAGGTAAGCATACCACCACATACCTGGATGACCTGGCCGGAGATATAATCAGACATGTCAGAGGCCAGGAAGAGGGCTGTATTTGCAACATCATCGGGTGTACCTCCCCTTTTGAGCGGAATCTTCTCAATCCATTCTTTTTTCACTTCATCCTTCAGCTTGTCTGTCATTTCAGTCAGGATAAAACCCGGGGCTATGGCATTGCACCTGATATTCCTTGCACCAAGTTCCCTTGCCACACTTTTTGTGAATCCTATCATGCCTGCCTTTGATGCCGAATAGTTACTCTGGCCGGCATTGCCTGAAATACCCACAACGGAGCTCATATTTATTATAGATCCTCTTCTCTGCTTCATCATAGGCTTTATAACAGCTTTGGTCAGGTTAAAAACTCCTTTCAGATTAATTTCCAGTACCTGGTCCCACTGTTCTTCTGTCATGATCATTAACAGTGTATCTCTTGTTATCCCTGCATTATTAACCAGCACATCTATTGACCCGAAATCATTGTTTACCTCTTCGGCCACCCTTTGCGAATCAGAATAATCAGCAACATTTGAGATATAAGGTTTTACCCTGGCCCCGAGCTTTTCACATGCATCGCACACTTCGGAAAACTGGGCATCTCCAATAATGTTTGTCAGGGCAATATTTGCACCCTCGGTAGCAAACTTCAGGGCAATTGCTTTTCCTATACCCTTTGATGCACCTGTTATAAGTACTGTCTTACCATCTAATAATCCCATTTGTTATTCTTTTATGTTTAATAATTGATTAAATGTCTTTATTAAGTGCCAGGGCCACCGTCTTACCTATATCTGCCGGTGATTCAACCACTTCAATCCCACATTCACGCATTATATCCATTTTTGCTGCTGCCGTGTCAGCCTTGCCCCCGATAATGGCACCCGCATGACCCATACGCTTCCCTTTCGGAGCTGTCTGCCCCGCAATAAATCCTATTACAGGCTTGGTCCTGTTTTCATTTATCCAGATGGCAGCTTCAGTTTCCATATTACCACCAATCTCCCCAATAATTATTATAGCTTCTGTTTTCTCATCTTCCATCATCAGTTTTACTGCATCAAGGGTGCTTGTTCCAACAATCGGGTCACCCCCTATGCCAATACATGTTGATTGCCCCATACCAAGTTTACTCACCTGGTCAACGGCCTCGTATGTCAATGTTCCTGAGCGACTTATAATACCCACACCACCCTTGCGGTGGATAAAACCCGGCATTATGCCGACCTTCGCTTCACCAGGACTTATTATACCGGGACAATTAGGGCCTATAAGGCGACATTCTTTTCCATTAAGGTAATTTTTCACTTTTACCATGTCCGAGACAGGGATACCTTCAGTAATGGTAACAATAAGTTTTATTCCTGCATCAGCTGCCTCTATCATGGCATCAGCTGCAAAAGCAGGCGGAACGAAGATCACTGATACATCGGCCCCGGTATTGACCACAGCGTCTTCTACAGTATTAAATACAGGCCTGTCAAGATGCATGGATCCTCCCTTGCCGGGAGTAACTCCTCCCATCACACTGGTCCCGTAATCTATCATCTGGCGGGCATGAAAGGTACCTTCGCTGCCGGTAAAGCCCTGTACTATCACTTTGGAGTCTTTATTAAGAAGAATGCTCATAACGATTAATTTTAGAATTTCTTATGAAAAGGGCTCCTGTCATAAACCCTCAAAATTTTGTACCAAAACCCAAAAATACAATAAAATTTATTGACTTCTTCTTATCTTTATAACATATGGAGATAATTGAACCCATACTGTACATAGCCATTTCGCAAACTTTCTTTGCAGGTCTGCTGGTTGCAACGAAAAAGCCAATAAGCATACCCGACAGGTTAATGGCAGCATTCCTGTTCATGATATTTTTCGACCTGCTTTTCGCCATTATTAAATTAAACATAATAGTTTTTTACTCATTTCCCTTTGTAGCTTTCACCTACGGACCCATACTCTATCTTTACGTGAAGTATATGACAGAACCCATGAAGAAGTTCAAAGCAATTAATTTCCTGCACTTCATTCCCTTTGTGGTTTTCTTCATAGTCTCTGTCATTTTCAGGTCCGATAAAGTATTCACTGACCTTACCGGATTCCTTGTAGCCGACAAGTACATTTCCCTGAGGATAGTGTACAGTGTGTGTTTTCTGCTTTCCATCACAATATACAGCACCCTTACTTTTATCACCATCAGCAGGCACCAGCGGCATCTGAAAGATCTGGTATCCTATGAATCAGGTAAAATAACCCTTAACTGGCTAAAAGTTATAAGCATCAGTTTTTATGCTGCCTTTTTCATCCTGTTCATCTTGGGGGGCATAAATATTTTTGTGAGTTTCATTCCCTTTGATCCTTACTATACAGTCTTTATTTTCATCGCCATTTTCTCCTTTGTTTACAGCTTCTATGCGATAAAACAACCCGTGCTGGCAGGTGTCTTAATTGGAACTGAAGAAAGCAGATTGGATAAGCTCAAAAAACATGCTGCCGAAAAGCCACAAAATGAGCCTGACGGTCTTGAACCAAAGGACAGAAAAAAATACAGCCGCAGTGGCCTGAATGAAACCCGGGCAAGAAAATACCTCGAGAGTATTATCAAGTATATGGAAAATAAAAAACCTTACCTCGACAGGAACCTCACCATATACGACCTCTCCCAGCAAACAGGTATATCAAGACATCATATTACACAGGTGCTGAATGACCTGCATGGACGGAATTTTTTTACATTCATCAATGAATACAGGATTGCCGAAGTGATCTCAAGGATGAAAGATCCGGTATATAAAAACTATACCCTGCTGGCAATAGCTTACGATTCCGGTTTCAATTCAAAATCGACCTTCAATACCATCTTTAAAAACATCACCGGGCTCACCCCTACCCAATACCTTGACAGACTGAAGCGTGAAAGTCCGTAATCAGCGGATCGAACCTATTCCCTGCCCTTAATCGGTATGGGATCTGCGGCTCGGGCGATAATCCAGTTTCCTTTTACGTCCTTTGTATAAACTACTTTAACTTTAATAATGAAGAAGGCTCTTGCATTTTTCACAATTATATTTTTTGTGCTAACAGATCCCTTAGCAGCACAATCACTTTTTGATGAGATACCCGGATCCGGTGATGAAGATTATAAACTGGGAGGATTTATCAGAAGCGGTTTTTATATCAACAGCCCTGATGGATCCATTGGCATACCCGTTACATTTGCTGATTTTAGCCTGAAGGCAGAAGCAGGTAACGGAACTGCTTACAAAGCCTTTGCTGATCTGAGATACCGCTATGGGTCGGAATACGGCAGCACTGTTAATAAGCCAACTCTCAGGGAAGCATGGGCAGCATGGTATACCCCCTATACCGAGCTCCGGGCAGGTAAGCAAATAGTCAAATGGAGCAGGATGGATTTCTTCAGACTACAGGATGCAGTAAATCCGCGTAACGACCTCTTCCGGTCATTTGACCCGGCAGACAGGGATCTTGGGAATGTAAGCCTTAACTTTAATATAAATCCGTCCGAAAACATTTCTCTGCAGGCAGTATTCATTCCCCGTTTCAGGGCTTCAGTGCTGTATACCGGGTTTATGGACCTGCCCGGTATCATTAATATTAAAGATTATAATGCAGCCAATTACAAATCTGCATCATATGGTCTCAGGGCAGAATTCTTCCTGAAAAATTTTAATGCGGATATCGGTTTTTATGATGGTTATAATCCTTTGCCTGGTCTTGGTCTTGATACACTTATTACAGGGGGCCAAAACAATGCCCCTGCTGTTGTGCTTGAAAAAAATCCGTTTAAAATCAAAACCCTCTCGGCAGGCATGGAACTCATCCTGGGTAATAATATACTGCGCGCCGAGGCTTCATGGACTGATCCTGATGACGATCCCGGCCTGAAAGAATATGTTATGCTTCCCGAAATAAGGTGGGCAGCAGGTCTGGAACATTCATTCGGCGACCTGCAGGTCCTGCTGGAGTACAGCGGGAAATACCTGCACAATTTTTTTGAAGCAGCCTTTGATCCCGTACTGCCGGACGAATCATCTTTCAATGAGCTGGGCCAGCTGCCACCTGAACAGGCTTTTGACTATACGAGACTCCAGGTAGCTTCTTTCAACAGGCTTTACAACTACCAGCTGGATGAATACAGTCACTATGCAGGACTGAGCCTCTCCTCTACCAAAGCACTCGCCCTTCTAAAGCCGTCTGTAAATATACTCTATAACATAAGTGCCGGGGAATATATGTTAAATCCCGTGCTTGAAATTAATCCGGCCGATAATCTTGAAATTATCGCCGGTGCTGAAATTTTCGGGGGAAGGGATAATTCACTGTTTGACATGATAAATGAGAGATTAAATTCATTTTATACAGGTCTGAGAATAGATTTTTGACAAAAAGATTATGACAAAGTTTGCATTAAAATTCAG
>JBNJHQ010000018.1:0-22063 GCA_051748705.1 Bacteroidota bacterium
AATGAAGTATTAATGAACCCTAATGAGATGGTTCAGTTTTTAAAAAAACCAGCATCTGAGTTTACAAAAGCGGACATAATAAAATTTATAGAAGCCAAGGGAATTGAGATGGTAAACTTCAGGTATGTTGCTGAAGATGGTAAACTTAAGACACTGAACTTTGTTTTGTCGAGCCGTCAGCACCTGGAAGAATTATTATCTGAAGGGGAAAGGGTTGATGGATCGAGCCTGTTTTCATTTGTAGGAGCCGGATCGAGCGACCTTTACGTTATACCCAGGTACAGTACGGCTTTCTTAAATCCTTTCACGGAAAGGCCGGCACTGGATATATTATGTTCTTTCTATGACTTCGAAGGAAAACCGCTCGAAAGTTCCCCAGAGAATATTTTGAAAAAAGCTTATAAGCGTTTTGTTTCAAAGTCGGGTATGACCATGAAAGCACTTGGGGAGCTGGAGTATTACGTTAAATCGATTGAAGACGAGCTCTACCCCATGATCGACCAGAAGGGTTATCATCAGAGCATGCCTTTTGCCAAGTTTGAAGATTTGCGAATTGAAGCACTTGATCTTTGCGCAAGGGCAGGATGCAGGATAAAATACGGTCATTCGGAAGTGGGTGGTTTTACCAAAGAAGGAGAAAATTACGAACAGCATGAAATAGAATTTCTTCCGACCGAAGTGGATTTTGCAGTAGAGCAGATGGTTATAACAAAATGGATACTCAGGATGCTGGCCTATGAGCGTGGAGTGGAAATAAGTTTTGCTCCCAAGATAACCGTTGGCAAAGCAGGCAGTGGCCTTCATATTCATATGTTACTGGAAAAAAACGGGCAGAATGTCATGCTGGACAAGGGAGAAATAAGTGATGTGGCAAAGAGGATGATAGCAGGCATACTTGATCTGAGTGTTTCACTCACAGCCTTCGGTAATACTATACCCACATCATATCTCAGGCTTGTGCCACACCAGGAGGCCCCGACAAATATATGCTGGGGCGACCGCAACAGGTCGGTCCTTGTTCGTGTGCCCCTTGGCTGGTCAGGCACAGGTAATATGATAAAAGATGCCAATCCCCAGGAACAGTCTGAACCTCTTTCATCAGATAGCAGGCAGACCGTTGAATTCAGGGCTCCTGATGGCTCGGCCGACCTTTACCTGCTGATGGCCGGGCTGGTAACGGCCGTGGCGCACGGACTGGAAATGGAGAATGGGCTGGACTATGCCAATGCCCTGTATGTTTCGGGTAATATCTTTGCCGAGAAGAACAAAAGTTTCCTTGATAAACTGGAGTCATTACCTGCATCATGCTGGGAATCAGCAGAAAATCTTGCCAGGCAACGTAAGTATTTCGAAGAGGATAATGTCTTCCCTGCAGGTCTTGTCGATACAATCGTGAAAAGACTGAAATCATATGACGACAGGGATCTCAGTGAAAGGCTGTATGGCAAGAAGGAGGAACTGGCCGAACTGGTGTATAAGTATCTTCACTGCAGCTGATCATCGCCGTTTGAATTACGCGAGCGCATTGGCTTCGCCGAGCTCGCAGGCTCGGTTCCCCGAAGTTCTACTTCGGGGTTAGCGAGCACAAATAAAATAAACAAACAATCGATGATTCCTCGCAGCTTGCTGCGAGGAGAGTCAATTATTGATGTTAGCACTCTTTATACTGGCGTTAAGCTCAAAACCTATCAGGAGTGTTATCGAATTCAGGTAAAGCCATAATAAAATAACCAGTATGGTTCCCATCGAACCGTAAAGCCTGTTATACTGGTCGAAATTATTTACATATGCCGAAAAGCCCAGTGAAGTGGCTATGAACAACAAGGTGGCAAGTGATGAGCCTGCTGATATAAACCTGAATTTTGCCTTCCGCGATGGTGCCAGGTAATAGAGAAAGGATATTGCAGTAAACAAAAGGCCTATGATAACCAGCCATTTTATAAACTGCAGCATATAAAAAACAATATTGCTTTCGATAATATTTCTATCTACAAGTCTTTCAACAGCTACCCTGCCAAAAATCAGCAATATCGTTGATACGGTTATCAGGAGGCCGATAATGAAAAAGAGGAAAAATGCTATTTTTCTCTGGGCTGTCCAACTCCTTGTTTCGAACTTATGGTCTGACACGACAAAGGCATTGATCAGTGCATGTATACCGTTTGTTGACATGATGGCCGATGCCACTATCATTATGATAAGAAAAATATTGCTGGGGGTGGTAATAGCTTCCCTGATGCTCTGTTCCATGAAAACATTTGCCCTTTCAGGTGTTATGCTTTCAAAAAGTGATATTACCTGTTCCTGGAAACCCGGTACCGGGATATATGGGATAAGAGTAAAAAGCAGGAAACTGGCAGGAACAAGGCTGAGAAGGAGGTTAAAAGCTATTGATGAAGCCCTTGTCACCAGGGCTCCTTTCCGGAAACCCCTGACAAAGAAGACTATTACATCATACATCGGTACCTTGTCAAAACCCGGTAAAACCAGGTTTTTAAGACGTTCAAGAATGTATTCACCTATTTTATCCCTGTTGAATAACCTCATATAGCCTTAAGACTGATATCCAGACTCTTGACGTGGTGGGTGAGGGCGCCAACCGAAATGTAATCAACGCCACACCCTGCATATGATTGAACCGTTTCAAGCGTTATGCCTCCCGATGATTCAACTTCATACCTTCCATCAATAAGTTCCATCGCTCTTCTGGTATCGGGAATACTGAAATTATCGAGCATGATCCTCTTAACCATGCCCTGTTCCAGGATTTGTTCTAGCTCGTCCATATTCCTGGCCTCGATCACTATGTCCAGGTCTTTTTTTGTCTTCTTAAGATATTCATTGGACTTGATTATTGCATTCTTAATACCGCCGGCATAATCAATATGATTGTCTTTCAGCATTATCATGTCATACAATCCCATGCGATGGTTTACTCCCCCGCCAATCCTGACTGCTTCTTTTTCAAAAGCCCTGAAACCGGGTGTGGTTTTCCTTGTATCAAGTATTTTTGCCTTATGACCCCTCACGGCATCAACATACATCCTGGTGGTGGTGGCAATGCCACTCATCCTCTGTATGATATTAAGTACCAGCCGCTCTGATCTGAGTAAACCCCGAGAGGGGCCCTCAGCAATAAAAGCTGTATCTCCCGGTTCTGCATTTGAACCGTCTGTCATGCATTCGCTTAGTTTTATCCCTTTGTCAACCCTGCTGAATACGTAGGATGCAATTTCAATCCCTGCAATTACACCGGCTTCCTTGACAAGCAGCCTGGACCTGCCATGAGCCTTTTCAGGAATGCATGCAAGAGAGCTGTGATCACCGTCTCCTATGTCTTCAACCAGGGCCAGGTCTGTCAGATTACGAATCGCCTCCTGTATCATCCTTCTCAATTCTAAGCTGGTGTATGAGTGGTTTTGAATCGATTTTTTTGATAAGGAAATAAACCCTGAAATTGCCTTTCCTCGTTCTCAGTGTCCCGATGGCATAAGCTGATTCGGACCTGCCGCCTTTGTGCTTGATGACAAAATCCGTGGTGGCGTGATCACGGAAAAAATCCTTGAGTATGCCTTCAGCAATATTCCTGGTGTAAAAGTCTTCCTTGTCGAGCAGTGCCAGCTCAACGGTTGAATTCAGGTATTCTGAAAGGACATCAACATTACCGGCTTTAAATGCAAGTGTTATCTCATCAGGAATATCCACAGACTGTGCACTCACATAATTGTGTGCAGATAATGCAACAGTGATTATAATAGTAAATATTATTCTCATGAAACTTCCTTATTATTGTTGCTTATATTGACAAAAATAGTCGAAATAAATTAAATCCTGAAATGAAGAGCTTATTATGGCTCACCCGAAAATTCAAATTGTGTGTTTAAATTAGTAAGTTTACCGTTGATATTTTACTTTGACAGTCACTCAAACAGGCCTGTTATGAAATTATCTATTATACAGGTGGGAAAAACAAATGAAGGATTTATAAGTGAAGGACTATCCCTTTATTATTCCAGGATAAGAAAAATGATGACACTGGAGATAATAAGCGTTGGCACATCGAAAGATGCTCGCAATAAACCTGAATCAGTTCAGAAATCAGAGGAAGCTGCCTCAATATCAGCATATTTTAAAAAGGATGATGTTATTGTACTGCTGGATGAATCAGGCCAGCAGATTAACTCCCGTGATCTTGCTTCATATTTACAGAAAACTATGAATTCAGGTCCCAGACGCATCGTTTTTGTTATTGGAGGACCATGGGGACTGGGCGCTGAGCTGCACGGAAAGGCAAGCAAGGTTCTATCTCTTTCGAGAATGACTTTTCCGCACCAGTTGGTACGGTTATTGTTTGCTGAACAGCTTTACAGGGCCCTGACAATAATTAAGGGGATTCCTTATCACCACGACTGAAATATGAGAGTTTCACAATGAAAATAACATTTACCAATCACAGGCTGTTTATAATCCTGGCCGCAGTGTTTGCACTGGCAATAATTTCTGATTTCATATCAGAAAGTGAAGCTCCCTACATAATGGAGGCCAGGTCATTTGAGAGCAAACTGCATAAAGCTGAAAAGGAAGGTATGCAATGCCTTGAAAATCTCATCGAAGCTGATTCCCTGTTTACATGGACCGTATTTCCTGAGACCACTGACTCATTTGAAACTTACAGCATATTCAAATATAGCGGTGGACGGCTTACTGGCTGGACAGACAATAGTTTGCCGGTTCCGGATAAATATGATGATGAACGCTTTGATAATAAACTGCTTACCCTTGGTAACACGACGCTTATTGTTAATAAAGTAAGTGATGATGAGAATATTTATTTATGTCTTATCAACCTTTACAATGATTACAGCATTAACAATAAATACCTCAAATCAGGCTTTAATCCTGAATTCGGATTAAAGATCAATACAGGTATCACTTATGACAGTGATGAAGCTTATCCCATTCATGATATTTCGGGTCAATACCTGTTCTCCCTGGTTTTTGACCGTTCTGTTACTTTCATAAACGGGATCAATATTATTCCCCTGGTCTTGTGGCTGCTTTTCACAGTCCTTTTTCTGATTACCGCAGACAGGCTTGCAGCCTGGCTGGTGAAAAAAGGATTTTCATACCTGGGATTCCTTTCTGCCCTGCAGATGGTTGTGATATTATATCTTATTTTTCTCCTGCTGAACAAGCCTGCAGTATTTACCGGGATGGATATCTTTTCTTCCTTCAGGTTTACCCTCGGACCTCTCATCCCGTCGCCGGGGCACCTCCTCTTCCTCGGTGCTCTCTACCTTTTTATAAGCTTTGAATTTTACAGGTATTTTCCTGAGCCTTCATGTAAAGGAAACAAACCGGCAGGGGATATTATTAAACTTAGCCTCTTTTTGTCGCTTTCTTCTTTTATTTTCTTTGTCTTCAGTAAACTGCTGCAGAAACTTGTGCTCGATTCCAATATTAATTTCAGGATATATGAAATAGCAGACATAGATATTTTTTCCGTAACCTCGATTACAGCTGCAGCTATTATACTTGTTGGTTTAAGTATTTACCTTCTCAGAGTAGCCATGTTCTGTAGAAACCTTCCTTTCAGAACAGTCATTCCGGCGTTCCTGGTGGCAATGCTTTTTCTTTATCTACTGTATATTTTTTCGGGCCAGTATTCAATAATACCTGTGATTGCCTATCTCTTCCTGGCATTGCAGGCCTGGTTTTTCAGGAGCGGAAAGGCAAGGCTTATAAACGTATCAGTAACATTTGCCCTGATAGCGGCAGCCTATTCAGCATATATTATACCAGATCTTACATTCCAGAAAGAAACGGAGAAACTGAAAGTAATATCTGCCAATTTCAGCAATCAAAATGATATTTACGGTGAAGCCCTGCTGCTTGATCTCTGGCCTGACCTGGAATCTGACAGCCTGTTACACGAACTGATGAAACACGATTTCTTAAGCTCTGAGGAAGTTCAATCCGTTTATTCATACCTCGATAGCGTTTATTTTACAGCTTACTGGGATAACTATGACAGGATATATACTATCTGTGAAGATGATTCACCATTGTATTTTGAGTCTGATACCGGCAGGGTAGAGAATTGCTTCGACTTCTTCCGTGAAAGGGTAACAGATCTGGGTGTAGCCGTAACAGACAGCAACCTGGTATTCCTGGATAATAATTCAGGCAGGCCTTACTACCTTGGGTGCCTTTATTATGAAAGAGATGACGGAAAGAAGAATGGCCTGTTCATCGAACTGATAAACCTGGTAAAATATACCCAGTCGGGTTACCCCGAACTGTTACTAGACAAAGATTATGATAAGCAGGTTAATACCGGCGATTATTCGATCGCGAAATATATTAATAATTCACTGGTGCTGCAAACAGGTGAATTCCCATTTGACACCCGGTTGAATCTGGATATTAATGATTCAACGGATTACCAGTCTGTCCCCGGTGAAGGAGACATTGAATACTTTATTTACTCTGATGATGCTATTGCAGTTGTGGTGGCAAGGCCTTTGCTTGACTTCATGGATGTGGTTGTTACATTTACTTACCTTTTCATTGCATTCTTCGTTCTTTTCCTGGTTGTGCAGCTGATATTGAATCCGCCGGAAACCTTTTTCCCCGGGAAGATGAATTTTACACATAAATTGCAGGTTGCCTTTATAAGCTTACTTTTGGGATCATTGATGGCAATAGGAACCGTGGTGGTTATTCTGAGTATTAACCAGTACAGGGGCAAACACTACGAAAATATTGAAGAAAAATTAGGATCGGTATCTATCGAACTCGACCATAAATTATCTGACCTCGATAGTCTTGACCAGGGCTGGAATGCTGATTCTTACCCTAACCTGGATGCATTACTGGTCAAATTTTCCAATGTGTTTAAAACAGATATTAATCTTTATAATACAAGGGGGAAGCTTTTGGCTACATCCAGGAGAGAAGTATTTGACAAAGATCTGAAAAGTGAAAAGATGAATTTTGCTGCCTATTCACAATTAAAATACGGAGGCAGGGCACAATATATTCATAATGAGAGGGTAGGACAGCTGGAATATCTTTCGGCATATACATGCTTCGAGAATAACAGGAATGAAGTGCTGGCATATATTAACCTGCCTTATTTTAATATGCAGAGCAGGATAAGCGAGGAAACATCAAACCTGATAGTGGCAATGACCAACTTTACTATGATCCTGCTTGTAATATCACTCAGTATAGCTGTTTTTATTTCAGTAAGAATCACAAGTCCTTTGAGGATGCTTCAGCAGGGCCTGGCTTCGGTACGCCTGGAAGAAAAGAGTCAGCCTCTTGAGTACAGCGGACAGGATGAAATTTCAGAGCTCGTCGACCAGTATAATAAGATGCTTGACGAGTTACAGTCAAGTGCATTGAAGCTGGCAAGATCGGAAAGGGAAGATGCCTGGAGAGATATGGCCAAGCAAATAGCACACGAAATTAAAAATCCCCTGACACCCATGAAGCTGAACGTCCAGCAGCTGTATAAGAAATGGAAAGACAATCCTGAAAATTTTGAAGAAAACCTGAAAAGTTTTAAACGATACCAGATAGAACAAATCGATAACCTTTCGTCAATAGCAACAGAATTTTCCAGTTTCGCGCGCATGCCCAAGGCAAACCCCAGGGAGACCAACCTCGTAAACCATATCAATGCCGTAGCTGACCTGTATAATGATATTAAAAGTATAGACCTTGAAATAAATTTCAATGGGCTGAGTGAAGTGATAATATTTGCAGATAAGGAGCAGTTGAACAGCATGCTGTCAAATATCCTCAGGAACGCGGTGCAGGCAATACCGGGTAAGCGCAGGGGTTTAATAAATGTAAGTCTTTCCATTAGAGATCAGAGAGTGCTTATAAGGATAGAGGATAACGGGGTGGGCATACCCGATGAACTGAAAAATAAATTATTTACCCCTAATTTTACAACAAAATCATCCGGTATGGGCCTGGGTCTGTCCATTGTAAAAAGGGTGGTCGAAACTTCTGACGGGAAAATATGGTTTGAATCGGAACCGGAAAAGGGGACAGTCTTTTTTATTGAATACCCGCTTCTTTCATATAAAAGGTGATAAGTTGTTATAAAATGCCTGGTGCAACATGATTCTGTTCTTGATAAATACTATAATTTGTGTATATTAGCACTATTGAAGATCTGATAAATGGCCCGGTATCTTTTAAGGAATATTAAGTTAATAGCACTGCTCTTCTTTATCACTTTATTGACGGGGAATGACCTGCTTGGCTCACCCCAGAAGAAAGAGATATCCGGAATAATCAATACCTATGCAAAGGTCAATACCATTGAAGCTGCTGATGTCGTTATACTGGATGATGTAACAGGCTTCAGCGCCGGTGATACGGTACTCTTCATACAGATGAAGGGAGTGTCAATACAGATTTCTCACAGCACGGGTTTTGGAAATGTTGATAATTATTACGGGTCACCCGGCTTTTATGAATTTATAATTATTGAGCAAATTGAAGCAGCCCCGGCAAACAGGATAACCTTCAGAAATAACCTTGTGGGATTTGCAGGGTATGATACCGGGGGATATATACAGCTGGTTAAAGTTCCTTCATACCAGGGAGCCCTTGTTACGGATGAACTAAGCTGTCCGCCCTGGGATAGTATTTCAGGAACGGGAGGTGTTCTGGCGCTGATTGTAGACAGGACACTTGAATTGAACGCAGATATTAATGTTTCAGGGAAAGGATTCACCGGGGGCAGTGTTAGCACCATGGACGGAGATCCACTGACCGACACCCTTTTTTATTATCCTGAATCATCCTCTGTTGCAGGCAGAAAAGGAGAAAGCCTTGCCAGCCATGCCGCGGGTAATGAAATATTTATTGATACACTGGCAAAAGGAATAGGTGCAATGTATAATGGAGGAGGTGGAGCAACAGGTCAATTTTCCGGTGGAGGTGGAGGAGCCGGTTTTGGTGCCGGCGGAAGTGGAGGATATCAGGGAACAACAGGTTTTTCAATAAGAGGGATAGCCGGTCGTAAAGTTGAGACAGTCGATTTCAGTGACAGGGTCATTCTGGGTGGCGGCGGCGGCGGAAGCGGCTCTAATGGCGGTACAGGAAGCGGTGGAGCTTCAGGCGGGGGAATAGTATTCGTCCTGGCAGATACACTGATTGGGAATAACCATGCCATAAAGGCCAATGGTGACTCAGTTGTGGTTGTTGCATCAGGCAATGGTGGAGCCGGAGGTGGTGGCGCAGCAGGATCACTGGTCCTGTCAATTGATACTTACGCCTCATCGAATGTTTCACTGGAAGCCCGTGGCGGTGCCGGCGGTTATACTTCTGAAACCTTTGGGACAGGTGGTGGAGGCGGTGGCGGACTGGTATGGCTCAGGTCACCGATTATTGATCCCGAACTAAATATTGATATTTCAGGCGGTGCGGCCGGTAAGATCAATTACCCGGCAGGAACATCATCAGCCAGTGCTGGTCCCGGTACAGAGGGAATAATAAGAAATGATCTGAATCTGCTCCTGAACGGCTTCCTGTATAACTCAATAATATCATCGGCGACAAAAACCAAGACCGACTCAATATGCTTTGGACAGATACCCGATATGCTAACAGGTACCGAACCTGTGGGAGGGATAGAACCATATACCTTCAGGTGGGAAAGAAAAACAGATGAGGAAACCAGCTGGTCACTCGTGCCCGGCTCAGGCAGCACCAAAGACCTGATTATTACTTCTGCAGAAACAGATACCGTGCAATTCAGAAGGGTGGTTACCGATAGCAATGCATCACCCCTGTCAGATACCAGTAAGCCTGTTACCATAATAGTGCAGGCACTGATTAGCAATAATATTGTAGGATACGATACTATTATATGCTACGGGCAGGATCCCCAATTACTGGTCCCCCAGAGTGGCCTGCCAGGCGGAGGTAACAATATTTACAGCTACCTGTGGATAGACAGCACTGAAGTACAGGGATGGCAGTCTGCCCCGGGCGACCTGATTAACCCTGACTATGATCCACCCGTACTGACAGCATCCACATATTATTCAAGGATAGTAACATCGGGAATGTGTGTTGATACCAGTAATATAGTAGTGGTTGAGGTTTTACCGCTAATCACAAATAATACAATAGGCCCGGATCAGCTTATCTGCCATGATGAGCTTTTCGATGACCTGAGCGGTTCAGACCCGGCAGATGGAGATGGCTCATATACCTACGAATGGATTAGCAGCACCGACCAGTTTAACTGGGTTCAGGCTGAAGGAGTAATTGATGTCAGGGACTATGATCCCGATGAAAATTCACCTGACTTCCCGGGTGATAAATATTACAGGAGAGTTGTAAGATCAGGTTACCTGGGTTGTTGCGTCGATACTTCCTCACAGGTTCAGCTAAGCAGCCTCCCCGCTATCGGTAATAATACAGTATCAGCCGACCAGACGATCTGCCGGGATTCAGTCCCTGCACCCCTGCTGGGATCAGTTCCTGACGGGGGCGATGGCACTAACTACAGCTATATATGGGAAGACAGTACAAGGACAGGTTCATGGATGCTTATACCGGGGGCTGACCAGTCAGACTATAACCCGCCGGCCCTGGCCGATACAACATGGTACCGCCGGATAATCATTTCATCGGCATGTGATGATACAAGTAATGTGGTGGTCATTAATGTGCACCCTGCAATAATGAATAACACTATAAGTACAATCTCAGGTCTTGCTGACACAACAATATGTGCAGGCCAGGTGCCAAATGTCCTGGCAGGCGAAGCACCCATGGGAGGTGACGGAAGCTACTTATTTGAATGGGAATACAGCACCGACCAGCTTACATGGAACCCGGCACCGGGAACCAACGACCAGGCAGAATACCAGCCGCCGGCACTGACCGAAGATATATGGTACAGGCGTATTGTGCTCTCAGGTGAATGTGCTGTGGCCAGCAATTCTGTAAATATAGTGGTCCTTCCACTGATAGCTGACAATGCAATTTCTTCTGACCAGATGGTCTGCTATAATACATTACCTGGTATTATCACCGGCAGCAGCCCGGCGGGAGGTGACGGTAACTATACATACTTATGGGAACAGAGCACTGATAATGTAACATGGGTGGAAGCACCGGGAAACAACAACAGTATCAATTATCAGTCACCGGAAATAACGGAAGAGACTTTTTACAGGAGAACAGTTTTCTCCGGACAGTCAGATTGCTGCCAGGATGTAAGTAATGTAATTACACTGGGGATCATTCCACTTCCTGAAGGTATAATAACATATGCACTGGATACAACATGCGCAGGAACTGATATTGATATCTCACTGAGCCTTACAGGAGCTGCTCCATGGACGGTGGTACTTAATGATGGGACTGCTGACCTGCCTGCTTTCGAAGCTGATGCGGCAAATTATGATTTTACACACGCCCCGACCTATAGCGGTGATTATACCTTCGCTTCCATTACTGATAATAATTCATGCGTGGCAACCGACATGACCGGCTTCCGTAGCGTAGTGGTGTATGAAGTGCCCACTGCCAATGCAGGTCCCGATGATGAAGTATGCGGACCGGAATATTCGCTGAATGCAGATCCCAGTGTGGGAGACGGGATATGGCTTGATTTCAGTGCTTCATTAGATGATATCAGCGACCCCGTCAGCCCGACTGCCACGATAAGGGTAAATAGTTATGGCACACATACATACTGGTGGAAAGAAACAAACTGGGAATGTACGGATTCAGCTTCCGTGGACATTGTTTTCTGGGAAGAGCCTGATCCTGCGTATGCAGGTGAAGACCAGGAACTGCTTGCATACCAGTTTGAAAGTGAACTTGAGGCCGGAGTACCGAGCGTTGGAACAGGCACATGGTCAGTCGTACAGAGTTCGGGCGACCCGCAGAGTCCCTACTTCGTGGATCCAAATGATTATCTGACAGGGGTAAGGGACCTTTCATACGGGGACAATATCCTGATGTGGACAATCGAAAATGGTGAATGCATCACATCTGACCAGGTAGTCCTCAGTGTGCCCATGGTATTCATACCAGGTGGTTACTCCCCCAATGGTGATATATTTAACCAGACTTTCATGATTGAAGGCATAGAGAATACAACGAATGAATTGATTGTAACGAATATCAACGGGGCTGTTGTATATCGTAAAACCAATTACCAGAATGACTGGGAGGGTATGAACCTGGATGGAAATCCTCTGCCCGAAGGAACATATTATTATTTTCTGACAATAAAAACACCGGTCAGTGAGCGTCTGAGTGGTTATATAGTGATAAAAAGGTAAAATGAAGAAGGTAATATATATATTGATTTTTATTACGGTTCCCCTGAGCGGCCTTTTCGCTCAGAATTATCCGGTTTACAGCCAGTACCTTCTCGATGGTCTCGTTATTAATCCGGCCTATACAGGCACAAGGGAAGCACTGGCCGTATCATTGTCTTTCAGAAAGAAATCAATGAACCTCGAGGGTGAACCTGTCATGGGTACCTTTTCCATGCACTCACCCCTGAAAAATGATCGTATTGCCCTTGGTATGATGGCTCATTACCAGACTTACGGGGTTACCACGAAGGCCAGTATATTCGGACACTATGCTTTTCATATAAAAACATCCAGGGGAAGATGGTCACTCGGTATCAAAGCGGGTGCTGATATGGTCAATAATGATTACTACAATGTTCCGACTGTGGATCCTGACCCTGCTTTCACAGATGCAGTATCTTCCTTTACCTTACCGAACGTCGGTGTTGGTGTTTACTACAGCTCGGAAGCATTCTTTGCCGGTCTGGCAGTGCCCGAAATGTTCAGTTACAAGGAGAACAGCACCAACAGCGGCTATGAAATTTTTCATGACTACGCGAACTATTATTTTATGGCCACAGCCGGGGGCCTGTTGAGGTTTACTGAAGGGTTCATGTTCAAACCCTCTACCCTGATAAGGTATTCAGTTAATAACCCTCTTCTTGTAGATCTGAACGGGAACTTTATTATATCTGACTTTTTATGGATCGGGGCTTCCTGGAGGCTGGGAGAAGAGGTCCTGGTTGGCATTGTTGAACTGCAGCTTAGTCAGCAACTTAAAATGGGTTATGCTTATGAATATAACCTCGGTAGTATTAGCACTTTTGTGGGTGGTACACATGAGCTCGCTCTGAGGTTCGAGTTTGGTAAAACAGTGAGTGCCGCTAATCCACGATATTTTTAAAATGAGAAGGATATATTACGGATACATATCACTGATTCTTATATTTCTGCCTGCAATTTCGCTCAGGGGGCAGGCAAGTAATATGTTCGAGGTCGAAAGACTTTCATTAAGCTCGGGCCAGTTCAATGAGATGTCGGCAGTTCTCCTGGATAAGGGTATTATCTTCTGCTCTGACCGTCGTACTTCCGGAGTGGTTAACAATAAAACATTTGACGGAGATCGTGTATATAATATATTTTTTGCTGAACGAAAAGACACACTCGATTGGGGACGGCCGGAAATTTTCTCGGAAGACCTGGAGTCGATATTCAACCAGGGACCTTTCTGTTTAAGCCCTGATGGACAGCATATATATTTCACCAGCGATGTGGAAAGAGGAAACAGTGCTTTCAAAAGAACTTTTGAAAACAGAAGGGGGATACTTATAGCCGATAAAACGGCTGGAGGATGGTCAGAACCCAGGGCTTTTGAATATAACGATCCCCTGTGGAACCTTGGTCATCCCTTTATCAGCAATGATGGCCAATACCTGTTTTTTTCATCTGACATACCGGGCGGTTACGGAGGCTCTGACCTTTATATGTGCAGGTGGGAGGATGGCTCCTGGTCTGAGCCTGAAAACCTGGGCGCAATGATTAACAGCGGTGGGTCAGAATTGTATCCCTTCCTCACAAATACCGGTGAGCTGTATTTTGCTTCGGACCGGGCAGGCGGCATGGGGGGACTCGACATTTACAGCTCGCGTATGAAAAATGACAGGTGGACCGCACCCCTTTTATTACCCGAACCTGTCAATTCAGAAGCAGATGATTTCAGCCTTTTCAGGAATCCTGACGGCAGCGAGGGGTTTTTTGCCTCAAACAGGGAAAGAACGGATGATATTTACAGGTTTACCTCATCACTGAGAAGGATGAGTGAATGTAAGGAAATAATATTTGATACTTATTGCTACGAATTCAAAGAGAAGAATTCCATGAGATTTGATACTCTTCCTTTTGAATATGAATGGGATTTTGATGACGGGACAAAGCTTAAAACCACAACAGCAATTGCCGAACATTGTTTTGAGAACCCCGGTATATATATAGTCAAGCTGAACGTTATAGATATTATAACAGGCGAGATCCAGTATAATGAAACCAGTTATATGCTTGAAATAAAAAGAACGCAACAGGCATTTATAGAAGCCCCGGATACATGTTACGCAGGTGAGGTCATTAATTTTGATGCAGCACAAACCTACCTGCCGGACTGGGACATTGAAGAGTACTACTGGAACTTTGATGACGGCACAGCTGCCAGGGGTATAGAGACGGAAAAAACATTCCTGAACGAAGGATCTTATGATGTTCAGCTAATAATAAGTTCATACCCGGATGAAGAGGGTAATATAAAGGAAACATGTGTGAGAAGGACCATTGTTGTAGAGGAGAGATGATTTAAGGAATTATACTATTTTTGCACTGATTATGAGGTACAGACCAAATATATACAGACCGGCACTGCTCTTTGTTATGCTGCTAATGTTTATTATTAACAGTCATGCTCAACCCGTGCCGGCCAGTGATGAGAATATCCCTTACCTCATGACGTTCGGAAGCGATGGTGATACATCCTGGGGCGATGATGATTTTTCACAAACCTTCTTCTTTAAAATACCCCTGTCATATTCACAGCCCTTCTATATCAGGGTATATGATCCTGATATTGGCGGTGAGGTGGATGAGATAAACGGGGTATGGGATACACGGATGTCCTACACTGTATACGGCGGTAAGGAATGCTGGAGTCATCCGGATGCCCGGGGCATTGATCCCGTGGGCAATTACAGGAGCGGAACATTGCTTGCATCACGCGTGTTTGGCAATGATAGCAGGTATGATGATGACTGGTATACCTTCGGACCCTTTAACCCCACTGAGGGAGAACTGGTTGAAGCTTTCGGCGGCTATATATTTAAAATTATCTGTGAAGGAATGGAAGGAGATGACGGTAATCTCTACCGCTACTACCTGAGTACCGCAAGGAATGAGAACAGGGCTGTTGAAGACGGTAATGCCTTCACCTATGAGTATTGTTTCAGAATGTGGAACAATACTGAAAATATATCGCATATCTACCCCTATATCGATACGGCAACCACATATGTTAACCAGGTTAATTTTGACTGGGATGATGATGGTCATATAAGAGTGGTGTCACGTGTCAGGAGAGGATTACTTGCTGCTACATCAAATGAAGATGACTGGGCAAAAAGCAGGATCCGCATAGAAGAGGAAGAGATTAATACATCACTTGATTTCCAGTTCATAAAAAAGCAATCTGCACTTGTCCGGAATAATAATGTCGTGATATCCGTTGAGAACCAGTACGGTGAATACCTTGAGTTTTTCACCATTCCTATCGGTGGCGTCCCCGTGTATAACCCCGACTTGGTAGTTACACCAAAAAAAGAATAAAACCTTGATGATCCCTAAGTCCCTTATTAGAAATTCGATAATATTATTACTCTTATCATCTGCTGCTGTCTTATCTCCTGCGCAGACCTACCAGTTTAAAAATTATGGTGAGAATGACGGCCTGCCCGGTCTGTTCCTGTACACCATAAACCAGGATAATGACGGATTCATCTGGCTCGGTACGGGCAATGGCCTGTGCTACTTCGACGGATTCAATTATCATATGACCAATATTGCCGATACACTGGAGACATATTTCCCGGTGTCATCCTGTAAGGCACAAAATGGGATAATATATTTTGGATTTAATAACGGAACTGTCCATTATACTCATAAACGTCAGCTTAAGCAAATTCAGGGTATTGAAACAGACAGGATCAATTATATAACTGAGAACAGCGATTCCCTGGTATTCATCATTACACAGGAAAGCGGCATCTATGTTTTTGATCCGGACAATCCCGGGGAAGCAAAAGCAGTGGAAAACCCTGTGAACGACCTGCTATACTGCGCAGCCTTTACCGGCGAAAACAGCCTGGTGCTCGGCACGCAGAACGGTTTAGTCCTGTGCGAATATTCTGGCGGGGAACTTATAGTCAAAGCTATTGCAGAGGACCTGGATTATAATAAGGTGCAGGATATTGAACAGAGTACTAATCCTGATATATATTTTATAGGTACTGAAGATAACGGTCTTTTTGCTGCCTCTTTCAGTGGTAACGAAATAAACCTGCAAAGAATCTCCGGCGACGATATTTTTACCCGTTCAAATGTACAGTCATTAATGATCAATAACGAAGGGGCCCTCTGGGTTTCAACTTACGGGGAAGGTCTTATAAAGGCTGCAATTGACAGTCTGAGTGCCATGGTCATGCATTATGAGATCCTTGATATTAATTCAGGACTTGGAAGCAATGATATTAAAACAAGCTATGAAGATTACTGGGGCAATATTTGGATCGGTCACTACGGGAACGGGGTTTCAGTACTGAGGTCCGAGGCATATAAATTTTATAAACCCGGGAAGGGGGAGGTTGATAACAATATAATATTCGTTGGTGAATATTCTGATTATGTTTTTGCCGCCACAACATCAGGTTATTACCTGTTTGATATAGATGGGGAAGAAGTAATGGATTATAAGGATCTCAGCCGCTCTGTCGGCGGGGCACTCATTACTGATTATTATCTCTACACTGACGGATCTGTTCTCCTGGGAACGGAGGGGCAGGGAGTATACAGGCGTGAGAGTAACGGGAATACAGGCATAGTGTTCAGGTCAGGTAATAACATGGAAAACTATATTGCGGATATACTTGATGAGTCAGGATATATATGGCTTGCTACCAGGGGAGGTGTGATAAGTATAGATAAATTGTCAGGAAAAATAAGTCGCTACACTACTTCTGAAAAATTACCTCATAATAATATAAACCAGTTGACTCCTCTCGGTGACGGGAATATTCTGGTAGCCACTGAAAGCAACAGGTTGTACCAGATAAACCCCGTTGAGGGTGTTTCTTCAGGACATGCCATTATTCACGGGGGTACCAGGAATGTTTTCCAGTCATTTGCCGTGGAAGAGGAGGACAAGGTATGGGGTGCAACACTGGGTTCCGGTGTCTTCTGTTTTGAAAGCGATGCCCTGTGGAGTATTACCAGTCGCAGTGGTCTGTATTCTGATTTCTGCTACAGTATCCTATGTGACAGCAGGAATAATATCTGGATTGGCCACCGCAGGGGATTTTCTGTCTATAATCAGCAAATTGACGAGATAAAGACTTTTGCTGACATCTTCGGAACAGGGGCCGACTGTAATAAAAACGCCATTTATGAGACATCGGATGGCTATGTCATACTTGGGACAACAGAAGGCTTTATGGTTTATAATCCCGTTAAAGAGAGGATGAGTCTTAAACCACCGAAAACAAATATACTGTCGGTTACAATCAATGA
This sequence comes from Bacteroidota bacterium, assembly GCA_051748705.1. Taxonomy (GTDB): domain Bacteria; phylum Bacteroidota; class Bacteroidia; order Bacteroidales; family VadinHA17; genus UBA9300. The sequence continues at coordinate 17,670 of JBNJHQ010000018.1, forward strand.
CAGCATAATGCCGCTTAAAGAGGTCTATAATCTTCCCTACAGTTCAAGGCATATGGTTAAGATCGATTTTGTTGGTCTAAACTATACTGACCCCGAAAAGGTTTACTACAGCTATAGTATGGAGAATTACGACAGCGAGTGGTGCGATCCCACATACTCAAGAAGTGTAAGCTATCGCCTGAGTGCGGGTCATTACCGTTTTAACATACTGGCATACAGTAATGAGGACTTAACAGATAACCAGGTGGAAAGCTTTGTAATAAATGTCAGGAAGCCTTTCTGGCAAACCTGGTGGTTTATTTCTGCTTCTGCATTGCTGCTGGTGGGAACGGTGATAATTATTATCAAAGTGCGTGAACGTGCACAGGCAAGGGTCAAAAAGTTTCTTGAAGATGAACTCGATCAGCGCACAAAGGAGGTAATAGAGAAAAAGGAGGAAATAGAATATAAGAACAGGGAAATAACTGACAGTATTAATTATGCACAGAGAATACAGGCCAGCCTCCTTCCTCCTGTTAAAAGGCTGAGCGATAAGTTCAATGGTTCATTTGTCTTTTATCGCCCCCGTGATATTGTAAGTGGTGATTTTTACTGGTTTGATACCGTAAAAGGCAGCAACAGGATGATGATCGTATGTGCTGATTCAACAGGCCATGGTGTGCCGGGGGCCTTTATGTCAATGATAGGTTCGGCTTTGTTGCAGGAGATAGTCAACAGGAAAGAGATTACCAGGCCTTCGGAAATATTGCGTGCTCTTGACAGGGAGATTACCACAACCCTTAACCAGGAGGTCGATGACACATCAAACGATGGTATGGATATGGTTGTGTGTGAATATAACCCTGAAACACGGCTCCTGAGGTTCTCCTCGGCCCTCCGTCCCGTTATCCTGGTAATGGACGGTGAACAATTTTATATAAGGGGGAATAAGAACTCAGTGGGGGGTGAATATATGGAAGAAAAATATTTCGATGACCAGGAATACTACCTTAAGGATAATGATTCGGTATACCTTTTTTCAGATGGCTACCCCGACCAGTTTGGTGGTGAAGATGGCAAGAAACTTAAAATTGCAAGGTTGAAGAGGCTGATAGAAAACATAAAAGACCTCGGTATGGATGAGCAGTATGTGAAAGTGAGTGAATATTTTGATGAATGGAAGGGTGACTACCCGCAGGTTGATGATGTTCTGCTGATGGCCTTTAAAATATAAAGTATACGCTAAGGCTTATTTAGAGCAGGTACCCTCAAGGCTGAAAGGTATTTCACAGCTTGAAGCCGTATTGCTTTCATTTCCCGCCCTGTCTGTAACGTAAAATTCGTACATGATAGTATCATCAGGCTCATAGAAAAAATAAAGAAAGGTGATCTCTATGAGGCCCTGCAATATCTTATTCTGACCTTCCCTTTCCATGTAAGGGATCCTGTAATCAGAAGGATTATTCGGGTCGGAATCGTCAACCTCTGTAAAAACGCCGTCTTCCTTCCTGAGAAGGGTGAAGAAAAGGTTGCTTGTATCTGTTTCCCCTTCGAGGGGCTGTTTAAGTCCCAAATCGCCATCACCGTCCTCAAAATAAAATTCAAGTATACCTGCCCTGGCAGGGTTGCCCAGGAGATCTACGGTATCGTACATCGTGAACTGCCTGAATTCAATGGAAGGTTCAGGAGGGAGCTGCCTGATCTTTTCACAGCCACCAGATAAATGGATTACCACAAATGCCAGAAAAAGTGTTTTTAAAAGGCTTTTCATATGAAGCATTTCATCAAAAATTAAACCAAAATACTTATTTTTTTCTGAAAAATATTTTTATCGGGACTCCAGAAAACTCATACTTTTCTCTCAGGCGGTTTTCAAGGTATCTTTTATAGGGTTCCTTTATATATTGCGGATGATTGCAGAAAAAGGCAAAGGAGGGATAAAAGGTGGGCAGCTGGCTGATGTATTTTATCTTAATATATTTACCCTTGTTTGAAGGGGGAGGGTTCTTTTCGATCAGCGGGAGGAGATAGTTATTCAGCGATGATGTGGATATCTTTTTCATCCTGTTGTTATGAACTCTCATGGCCTCATTTATGACCCTGTGTATTCTCTGCTTGTTGATTGCTGAAATGAAAAGTATGGGATAATCAGTAAAAGGAGATGTTTTAGCCCTGATCTTTTCCTCTATATGCCTGGCTGAATTTGAGTCTTTTTCCGCAATATCCCATTTATTGACAAGCATCATCATGCCCTTGTTGTTGCTCAGGATGATATTCATAATGTACAGGTCCTGTGCCTCAATGCCGATAGTGGCATCTATCATAAGCAGGCATACATCCGAGTTTTCAATGGCCCTGACTGCCCTCAGGGTGGAATAGAACTCAACATCTTCCCTGACCTTTGCTTTCTTTCTCAGGCCGGCTGTGTCAATCAGCAGGAAATCCTGATCAAATTTTTTATACCGTATGAAAATGGAATCTCTCGTTGTCCCTGCTACGGGAGTAACAATATTCCTTTCTTCACCCACCAGGCTGTTTAGAAGTGATGATTTTCCCACATTGGGCCTGCCCACAACCGATATCCTGGGAAGCGAATCATCCTGTTCAGCTTTTTCATCGGGTAGCTTGCTTACTATTCTGTCGAGCAACTCTCCCGTTCCTGAGCCGTTGATAGATGATATTGCAAAATAATCGCCCAGTCCAAGCTTGTAGAATTCAGCTGCATCGTGCAGGCGGCTGTTGTTATCAACCTTGTTAACTACAGGGATAACATTTTTACCTGATCGCCTGAGCATCCTGGCAACAGACATGTCAAGGTCGGTTAAACCGGTAACGACATCTACCATAAAGAGTATAAGAGCAGCTTCATCGATGGCAATTTCAACCTGCCTGTTTATCTCGCTTTCAAAAACATCATCCGAATTGCTTACATAGCCCCCGGTATCAATAACAGAGAAAATCTTACCGTTCCACTCAGCCTTCCCATAATGCCTGTCGCGCGTCACCCCGCTCATCTCATCCACAATGGCCTGCCTTGTCTCGGTAAGCCTGTTAAACAGGGTCGATTTGCCAACATTGGGCCTTCCTACTATTGCAACTATAGTGTTCATAATAATTTTTCAGTAACCAAATTTCTTCAGGGCGCCGGGCCTGTCGCGCCATTCCTTTGTGAGCTTAACGAATAATTCAAGGTATACCTTCCTTCCAATAAACTCCTCAATATCCTTCCTTGCTTCCGTTCCTGTTTTCTTGAGCATCTTTCCCTGGTGCCCTATGATAATTCCTTTCTGGCTTTCCCTGGAAACATGTATCAGTGCCCTGATATTTACTATTTTCTCTTCTTCTTTATATTCTTCAATTTCCACTTCCACCGAGTAAGGTACTTCCTTCCTGTAATTCCTGAAGATTTTTTCCCTTATTATCTCCCTGACAAAAAAGCGTTCGTATCTGTCGGTGAGCTGATCTTTAGGAAAATAGGGAGGCCCTTCAGGCAGCCTTTCAAGGATAAGGCTGAACAGGTTATCCGTATTGAATTTTTCTTTGGCCGATACCGGCACTATTATGGCGGCGGGCATCAGTTTTTCCCACCTGTCAATAAGCAGGTCAAGCTCTTTTTCGTTACTCAGATCAATTTTATTTATTACAAGAATTACGGGAACTTCGGCATTTATTACCCGCTCAAGGATCTCCCTGTTTTTATCTATTGTTTCTTTTACGTCGCTAACATAAACTATGAGGTCTGCATCGGTCAGGGCCGTATACACAGATTTCATCATTGCTTCCTGGAGCCCGTAGGCAGGTTTAATTATACCCGGGGTGTCAGAATAGACAATCTGAAAATCATCACCATTCACTATTCCCAGTATCCTGTGCCTTGTTGTCTGCGACTTCGAAGTTATTATTGACAGCTTCTGCCCGACAAGGGCATTCATCAATGTTGACTTTCCTACATTGGGATTGCCCAGAATATTTACAAAACCTGACTTATGAACCATCTCTTACTTTTTTCTCCTTGTTTACGATCGTTTCAGGATATTAATTTCTTTTTCTGTCAGGAACCTCCATTTACCCCTTTGCAGGTTCTTTTTTGTGAGTCCTGCAAAATATACCCTGTCAAGTTTCTTTATCCTGTAACCCAGGGCCTCAAACATTCTCCTGACAACCCTGTTCTGACCGGAATGGATTTCTATGCCAACCTGTGTTTTGTCTTCAGGATCCGGGTAGCCCATTGCATCAGCCGCCACCTTTTCGCCGGTGTTCACACCTTTGCCAGCATTAACTCCTTCACCATCATTCAAAACTTCTCCGATGTCCACACCTTCGGTAAGCCTGATCATATCATTTTTGGTCAGGGGCCTGTTAAGGTGAACGTGGTAGATTTTCTTCCTGCCATGTGAGGGGTGTGTCAGTTTTTT
>JBNJHQ010000019.1:0-22051 GCA_051748705.1 Bacteroidota bacterium
GAATCTGAACCACCTTCCCACGGGATCATCCACTCCCATTATTCGCACAAGTTCCTCGTTAACAATAAAATTAGCCATGGTATCTGCAGGCATATCACCAGGATAATCTCTTGAAAATGGTCTCCCGTCAACTATTTGATATTTCATTGTCTCTATCAGGTCATAATCAACATGATTGTAGGAAAACAAAACATCCAATTCAGGGTCTTTACCTTCCCAGTCGACTCCTGAAGAATTGCTGCCAATAAATACCGGATTCAGGCTGGAAGCAGAGACCTTCTCTATCAATGGATTTCTCTTCAGTTCACCTTTTATTGCATTATACTTTGGCTCAAAGTTTTCTGTAACAGGTATATATATTAGATTTTCCTTGTCATAGCCCATATCAAGATTACGCATATGCTGCATCTGCATATAGATTATAATACCACTTACAGCCAGGAATATGGAAAGCACAAATTGTGTGATTACCAGAACCCTTCGCAAACCACCGCTCTTCCTGCCCTTTGTCACTTCTCCTTTCAGGATGTTTACGGCTTTGAAAGAAGAGAGGAAGAAAGCGGGGTATATACCTGCTATGAAACCGGCAATAACTGAAACTGCAAGAGCTCCTGTAATGAAGCGCGGATTAAACATGTGTGCCAGGTCAAATTCCTTGCCTGAAATTGTATTAAAGGGCTGAAGCAACAGTCCAATAATAAGCAGGGCAAAAACAAGGGCTATAAGAACCTGGAATACAGACTCTAGTACAAACTGGACAACCATATTACCTTTATGTGCTCCAACAACTTTCTTAATCCCAATTTCCTTACCTCTCAGGGATGATCTTGCGGTTGTCAGATTAATGAAGTTGATACATGCAATAATAAGCACGAAGAGACCAATAGCACCAAAAATGTATATATAGACTATTGCACCCGGTGATCTTTCATAACCGAAATAGCTGTGGAGGTGTATACGCGTAAGATCGGCTACCATAAAATCCGTCAGTGATTCGGGTGCGTACTCCCTTTGTATAGATGTCATCTTCTCACCAAGAGCCTTACGGTCGAACTCAGGAACACACTTAATATAGGTTACAATGCTGTTGCTGTCCCATTGATCATTTGTCATACCAATCTGATCCAGGAACCTGAAAGGAATAAGGGCATCAAAATTTACAACGGTATTATCGGGCATTTCTTCAAGAACCCCCGTTACCATAAAATCAAATTCCTTTTCCAGTGTAATTGATTGTCCAAGAGGATTTTCATTACCGAAATACTTCTCAGCCAGTTCTTCGGACAGGACTATTGTATGGGGCTCTGAAAGCGCAGTATTGGGATCCCCGTATTTAAAACTGAAGGAGAATATACTGAAGAATGTTGAATCCACACCCCTGAGATTGTCCTCAAACATCTTCATGTCATCCTTTTCAAACAATACCCGTGGAAGGTAACTGAACCTTGTGTACTCAACAATCCCGGGTATCCTCTTTTTCCATTCCGCCCCGGCCGGGTAAGGTGTTACATTTACGTGATATACATTGCCACTGTAGTGCTGGTCCTCCTCAACCCTGTATATCTGGTCTGAGTCATCGAAAAATTTATCATAGCTGAGTTCATGCTGGATCCACATTAGAATAAGCAGTGAAGCTGCCAGTCCTATGGAAAGCCCGAAAATATTCAGGAAGGATGTGCTTTTGTTGCTGAGTATATTACGAAAAGCAAGCTTGAAGAAGTTCTTTATCACTGTTTTTGGGTTTTAAGACAATCAAACTAATGACGATAAAAGATTTTCAATGTTACAGGATTAAATTTATTAAAAACATTGCCGGGCCGCCACGAAGGCTACCCGGTTAAAATTGAAAAATCCGGATTAATCATAAAATGAGCTTTTAAGGAATCTTCCCAATCTTTCTTTTGAGACGGCCTCCTTTTAAAAGCTATTTTGTTTTATTCTCGGTAACCACCTGCCCGTCGAAAAGATTTATTATCCGATGCGCAAAATCAGCATCATGATGTGAGTGGGTTACCATTACTATGGTTGTACCCTCCTTATTGAGTTCGGTAAGAAGGTTCATCACCTCATCCCCGTTTTTTGAGTCGAGGTTACCTGTTGGCTCATCAGCAAGTATAAGTTTGGGATTTGCGACCACTGCCCTGGCTATGGCCACCCTTTGCTGCTGACCACCTGACAGCTGCTGGGGAAAATGCTTGGCGCGGTGACCGATCTTCATCCGTTCCAGGACCTTGTTGACAAGTTCCCTGCGTTCTGAGGATTTCATTTTAAGATAAATAAGAGGCAGCTCAACGTTTTCATAAACAGTCAGCTCATCTATAAGGTTAAAACTCTGGAATACAAAGCCTATGTTTCCCTTCCTGAAGATGGTTCTCTGTCTTTCCTTCAATCTTGCCACTTCACTGCCGTTGAAGCGGTAATTGCCGTCAGTCGGGTTATCCAGCAGACCGAGAATATTCAGAAGAGTGGACTTACCACAACCTGATGGTCCCATAACCGCAACAAATTCGCCTTCCTTTACCTCGAGGTTGATATTATTCAGAGCTGTTGTTTCTACTTCTTCTGTCCTGAAGACCTTTGACATGTCTTCTGTTTTAATAATTAAATTTTCCATTTCTTTATTCATTGTTAGTTAGTTTACTGCTTAATGCCGGTGTGGGGGTCTTCCCTTCCCGGCGAAGCTCCCGGCGAAGGTGGGTGACCCACACCAGGGGTTGAACCGGGGATCAACACCAACGATTTATTATTTAAAAACAAGTTTATCATTATCACCAAAGCTTTCATAGTTAGAGACGATAACTTTTTCTCCGGGCTGCAGCCCTTCAATAATTTCGTAATACATAGGGTTCTGTTCACCAAGCCTTATTTCCCTTTTTATGGCAAAATCGCCTGACGGATCAACAACATATATCCACTGTCCCCCGGTGGTCTGGAAAAAACCTCCCTTCTTGATCATGACGGCCTCCTGTGACTCACCCAGCTGAAGCTCAATATGGTAAGTCTGGCCCGTACGGATATTCTCAGGCACATTACCTGTAAAAAGCATATCAATCTGGAACTGGTTGTTTCTTACCTGTGGGTATACCCTTCTTACTTTCAGTTCATATTCAACGCCGTTTCTTTTAAAATGTGCAAGGAGACCTGCTTTCACCCTGTCGATATAATGCTCATCGATCTGTGCGGTTACCCTGTGGGAAGTCAGAACATTTATCTGGCCGATTGACTGCCCCCTTGATATTGACTGGCCTATTTCAGCCTCCAGCATACCCAGCTGCCCATCTACAGGTGCTTTTATATTCAGGTTCTCCTGGCGCTGACGTACCAGTTCCAGGTTACGCCTCATGTTGTCAAGGTTATCCTCCATCTGGATGATCTGTATGTTTCTGAAAATACTGTCCTGCCTCTGCCTTTCCATATACAGTTCATATGACCTGCTCGAAAATTCATATGTCTCTTTTGAGGTCAGGTATTCTTCTTCAGATATAAGATTATCGTCAAATAATACCTCATTCCTCTCGAATTCCCTTTTCTTCCTGGTGATATCATATTCCAGGTTCAGCAGTTCCCTTTTTATCTGCAAACGTTCCTGCTCCATGGTAACCATGGTATTGCGCAGGAAGTTTGATTTCTCTGCCAGTTGAGCTTCACTGTCGAGTATACTCATGCTCAGGTCGGGGTTGCTGAGTCGCAATATTACATCACCTTCCCTTACCATAGACCCCTCTTCAATAAGCCTTTCCTCAACCCTTCCCCCTTCCTGTGCATCAAGGTAGATAGTGGCTATCGGTTCAACCTGTCCTGTAATGGTATGATAATCGTCGAATGCCCCTTTTCTTACTTCTTCAATCACCACCCTGTCCTTAAAAACCCTGTATGTTGATGTTTTATCTGTAAAAAAAGCGAAATAGATAATAGCTACCAGGAACATACCCAGCACTATATAACCTATATGCTTCATTCTTAAACCTTTTTTCTTTTCTATTTTTCGATCCATGCTCATGGTAGCAAGTATTTAAATGTTTATTCTTTGTTTATTAATATTTTCTTACTGCCCTCTCCCACCAGCCAAAGCAACCAGCCGTCTGAGAGCTTGCAGCCCTTTATGATTTCGCCATACGCGACCTTGCCGGGTCACCTCTCCCAGCGTCCTGTCAAATAAAAATTCACCGTCGTCTCCTTAAGTATATACTGCAGTTCTGCACTAAGCAGGTTGATCTCAGCTGCGAACAGTGACTTCTTCGCCTCTGCAAATTCTGTTGCACTTGCCAGCCCTGTATCAAATTTTTTGGAAACAGCTTCAAAAGAAAGCTTATTATACTCGAGGTTGTCTCTTGCTGCAAGGTACTCATCCTTAACAGAAACAAGCTCAAAGCATGCCTTGCTCACTTCATTATACAGGGCATTCTTTTCATTCTGCAACTGCAGCTCGGCATCTTTCAGGTCCAGACTGGCCTGCTTTCTATTATTGCGATTATACCAGTTATTGAATAGGGGGATATTCAGACTCAGACCAATATTCTGGTTCGTATTATTGCGCACCTGCTCCATAAAAGGAGTGGGATCCTCCCCTGTCACCATTGCATTATAGTAACCTGTCCTCCATCCTGCATACAGACTCAATTCAGGTACTGAAAGTCCTCTTGCCACACTTAGTTCTTTCTGCCTTGCACTTTTTTGCAGTTCAAGCGTCTTGATCCTGGGCAAGAGCCCTAATGATTTATTATATATGGAATCCGTATCCACGGATTCATCTGTCCTGACAATTACACTTTCCTCATTATCTACTATCTCAAAAGGAATCCCGGGTTCAAGCTGGAGTAACAATCTTAACTGCTCCATTGCTATTCCTGCATTTGTCCTGGCCTGGCTCAGCAGAAGTTTATCATTTGACAACTGGCTTTGTATTTCAAGCAGGGTGGTCCTGCTCTCGGCACCCGTCTCAACAAGTACCTTCGTCTTATGTAATTGTGCCTTGCTGACATCAAGCTGTTCAGCAGCTGTTTTTACCGTGCCTTTGGCCATCAGGGCAGCATAATATGAATTTACAATATCAAGTGCCAGGAGGTTCTTCTGTTCTTCCTCCGCCTGCTGGCTGCTCAGCTGCATGAACCTTGCCGCGGATATCCTGTTAAGCTTTGCAAAACCATTAAATACACTTATCCCCGTGCCCAGGTAGTAATAATTGGAAATGTTCTGATTAAAGGTAATGGTATTGGTTTCAGGGTCAACGGAACGACCAAAATTCATGGATCCGGATGACTGCAATCTCAGGTCGGGAAGCAGTTCCAGCTTACGGGTCAGAAGATTTGACTCATTCCTCTCAGTAATTATTTTGCTTCTTTTAAGAGCTATATTATTCTCCAGCGCATAATCCAGGCACTCCCCCAGTGTCCATTTCTCCGGTGCCTGCGATAAAACAGGTCCGCTGAGGGACAGGAAAATAACTAAATTGATTGTTAGTGTATATTTTAACATAGTTAACTGGTATTTTCATCATATTTTCCTCCTGAAGGCCAAAAGTTATGCCATTATTTATATCATGCTATCAATCAGTATATTATAAATCATACCACTAATCAAAATCTTCATAATGTATGATTTCCTTACACTTTATGTAATATTTTTGTACAATTTTATACATTTGCTAAAATTAGTGGTTCCGGGAAATGGATCATGCTTTCAGCCTGAAAAACATAGCGAGGCATGTTTCGCATGCTTCTCCACTGGCAGGAAGGGTGACTTTTCCAATAAGCCAATGTATGACCCGGTGTACCAGAACGGTGATGCAAGTTTTTTCCGGCATAAAAAATGTTACTAAGCCAGGTGAAACAGTATTCTCAAAGCTTCAAAAATGGAAAAAGGAAGGATAATCATTGTAGACGATAACAGGAGTGTTTTGAGTGCGCTCGAATTGCTGCTTGAAAATGAATTTTCGGATATAAAATACCTGAAAGGGCCGAAGGAGTTACCGGCCTTGCTTGAATCGGGTGATACTGATGTAATCCTGCTGGACATGAATTTCAGGGCCGGGATAAACACCGGCAATGAAGGGATATTCTGGCTCAGGGAGATATTAAAATCTGATCCTGACATCAGCGTGGTGATGATAACGGCCTACGGGGATGTTGAACTGGCTGTGAAGGCCATGCGAGAGGGAGCAATTGATTTTATTCTCAAACCATGGGAGAATGAAAAATTACTGGCAACTCTTAAGTCAGCTCTCAGGCTGAGAAAAAGCAGAAAGGAAGTAAACAGGCTGAAAAACGAACAGGTAAACCTGAAAAGCTCGCTCAGTGGAAGGCCATATAAAACTATTATCGGCTCGTCACCCCAGGTGGCTGAGATGATGAAAATAATTGAAAAGGTCGCAGCCACCGATGCCTCGGTACTCATAACCGGGGAAAATGGGACAGGCAAGGACCTGGTGGCAAATGAAATACACAGAAGGTCAGGGCGAAGCAAGGAAGTATTGATAAGCGTGGATATGGGGGCAATCACCGAAACTCTTTTTGAAAGCGAACTTTTTGGTCATGTAAAAGGGTCCTTTACTGATGCCAAAGAAGACCGGGCCGGGAAAATCGAGGCTGCAAACGGGGGAACTCTCTGCCTCGATGAGATTGGCAACCTGTCCCTTTCACTGCAGGCAAAACTTCTGAACGCCCTGGAGAGTATGCGCATAACACGAGTCGGATCAAATAAGCCCATTCCGCTTGACATAAGGCTGATAAGCATTACCAACAGGAACCTCGATGCGATGGTGGCTGAAAGTCTTTTCAGGGAAGACCTGCTTTACAGGATAAATACCATTCATATTGAGGTGCCCCCGCTGAGAAACAGGAAATCTGATATTCCTGCTCTCTCGGAATTTTACCTGAAAAAGTATAAGGATAAATATGCAAAACCTGGTCTGAAAATGAATTCACAAACGCTTGATGCTTTGACCGGATACGATTGGCCGGGAAATATCAGGGAATTGCAGCACACTATAGAAAAAGCAGTCATATTATCGGAAGGGACCATTATTAAACCAGAAGATCTTATGCTTAATTACTCATCCGGTAAAGTTTTTGAAAGCTCACAGAGAACTCTTGATGATATTGAAAAACAGATGATATTAAACACCCTCAAAGAAACAGGGGGAAATAAGAGTGCCGCGGCTGAACAGCTCGGGATCACACGCCAGAAACTTTACAACAGGTTAAAGAAATATGGTATTTAAACGCTATAATATAAAATTAATCACCCACCTTCTCCTGCTGGCAGCATTTAGTGCAGGTGGAGCAGTTTACCTGGCAGAAAAGGGCTTCGATATTTATTTTCTTCTCATAGCAGCCCTGGCGATCCTGTTGGTTTTTAACCTGATACGGCTGTTTAACCGTTCAAATGAAGAATTATCACTGTTCCTCTCTTCGGTACTTAACGAGGATTCATCCCTTGTTTTCAGTGAAAAAACAGGCAATAAGAGCTATGACTCCCTCCACAGATCCATAAACAGGCTTAATGAGCAGATAAGGGACGCCAGGATGAAGGTGATAGTCCAGGAAAAGTTTTACCAGGCCGTGGTTGAGAACAGCTCGAGCGGACTGGTAGCTTTTAACGACCGGGGCATAATAAGGCTTGCCAACACCAAAGCACGGGAGTTGCTGGGAATAAACCACCTTCATAATATCAAACAACTACAGAGGGTGAACAGGAGGCTTATCGATGCATTGCAGAATATCAAACCCGGGAATAAACAATCCCTGAATATCATAGTTGATGATATAAATGTGCATCTGTCACTTACAGCTGCAGAGATCAGGCTGAAGAATGAAGAGGTTAAGGTTATTGGCATAAACGACATCAGCCACGAAATTGATAAACAGGAGATTGAATCATGGCAGAAACTGATAAGGATACTGAATCATGAAATAATGAATTCGCTTGCACCGATTACATCCCTTAGCTCAACCATTTCAGGTTATTACAAGGTAGATGGGAGAAAGAAAGAACCGGGCAACATCGACGAAAAAACAATCAGCAATACATTGAAAGGCCTTTCCATAATCGAAGAACATGGCAAGGGCCTGATTAATTTCGTCGATTCATACAGGAGTCTCACAAAGATGCCTGAGGTCAAGCCCGTGGAACTGCCCGTAAAAGATATTTTCGAAAGTATAATTATACTGGCCGCATCACTGAAAGAGGAAAAATACCCTGGTTTGAATTTATCGCTTAACAATACCGTGGAACCCGAAGATCTAGTAATATGTGCCGATGAGAGTCTTCTGACCAGGGTGCTCTTCAACCTGGTAAAGAACTCGATGGAAGCCATAGAAGATACTCCGGACCCGTCTGTTGAGCTGCATGCAGAACAAAGCAGGGATGGAAAAGTCATAATTAAGGTCAGCGATAACGGGCACGGTATCGATGAGGACCTTGTCGAAAAAATCTTTGTCCCCTTCTTCACCACACGCGAGAAAGGCAGCGGTATAGGGCTCAGCCTGTCACGCCAGATCATCAATATGCATAAGGGCAATATCAGCGTAAAATCAACCCCCGGTCAAGGCACCACGATGATCATAAGTATCTAACTGCCTGCTGGAATAGTCCCTTTATGTCCCCACGATATTTTCAGGACTCAACTGGAATATTGAATTGCAGACGGCTGGCACCGTAATAATGAACTCAACCCTGATTACCGCGAGTATTAAAACATAACAATTGTGTAATGTTTTAATACACCACTGGCTTCAAAATACACTTAGCGCTTCCAGCCAGTAGTCTCATTATCTGCTATTTAGTGTTTCTGGCAAGAGAATTGGCCTATAACTGGCATTAAATATCGACAGAATACCTTATAAGAACCGGGAGATTCTATCGGGTACGAATAATTACTGTCAAACTTTAAATGGTATAATTGCAATGTTTAAACTCATAAAAAACAGTTACCAGGCACTGATTAACCAGAGGCCTTATTCAATAATCAACATTGTCGGACTCTCTATCGGACTTACCTGTGTTATTCTTATCCTGCTATGGATTAAGGCAGAGACAGGCTACGACCGTTTTCATGATGACAATGAACGTATCTACAGGGTCAACAATATAATTAGAACACCCAACAGGGAGATGAATATGGGAGGTATTAATGCACCGGGCGGACCCGAATTCAAGGCTAGCTTCCCCGCTATTGAAGATTATGTAAGATACAGGCTGACTTACACTGATATAGAATTTGCAGATCAGTTTTATCGTGTAAACATGGTGTATGCTGACAGTAATTTCTTCCGGATGCTCAACTTTCCCCTGGAAAGAGGGGACAGGACAAGCTGCCTGTCTGCACCTGACAGGGTTGTACTGTCACGATCCACTGCCACCAGGATCTTCGGCAGTAATGACCCGGTCAACAAGGTCATTGAGATAAGCAATAAACCATTTATTGTAAGTGCTGTGGCCGATGATCCACCGCTTAACAGCAGCATCCGTTTTGATGGAGTGATACAATTATCTGTACTGGAACAAGAGTCACATGTCAGCTGGGACGGTGGCCTGCAGTGCCAGACATTTTTAAAACTGGTACCCGGGGCCGATCCGCAGGCCCTGCTCGCTGATATTAAAGAATATTTATACGAGGTTATCAATGAACGCTTCCTTAAAAGTGGTTTCGAGATAGTTCCTTACCTCCAGCCAATAAAAGATATGCACCTGCGATCAGATACCGAATTTGACACTATCGATAAAGGGAGCGTTAAACGGATTATTTCGTTCGCTTTTGTCGGTCTGCTCATACTGATGACAGCCTGTTTCAATTTTGTCAATATCAGCACAGCTCTCTCAATGAAGAGATCGAAAGAGGTTAGTATCAGGAAGATATACGGATCAGGGAGAAAAAGGCTTGTTGTATTGTTTATTTCGGAATCTGGCCTGTCAATACTCTTTGCCATTATTATCTCACTGCTGCTTTCAAAAACCCTCCTGCATTATTTTAACGGCCTCATAGGATCTGAGCTGAGCTTCTCCATTCTTGCCCTTCAAGAGTGGATAATCCTGTCAATTATCCTGTGGATTGTGTGTGTCTTCCTGGCCAGCTTCTACTCGGCATGGTACCTGTCAGCCATACCGCCGATGTCAATTTTAAGGCCGGTATCAGGCGGTAAAGGACGCCAGATATCAAGGAATATACTGGTGACTTTCCAGTTTGCTCTGTCAATAAGCCTGATAATTAGCTGCATGGTAATGTATTCACAGATGCGGTACATAGATAGGATAGATAAAGGCTTCTCTGATGAGAATGTTATTTACCTCGGTTTAAGTGGAACTGCCTCACAAAGATCCGGCATTATCAAGGAGCGTCTTGAGTCAGTGCCCGGTGTTGTTTCAGTTACACAGTCAGCCGGTGGGATGCCTGGACTTTCATTTACATCGAACGGCTACCATGTTGAAGGGATTGAAAAACCCATAATGTCAAATGCTGTTTATGTTGATAAGGATTATATATCCACCATGGGTATTCAGCTTGAAAAAGGACGCGATTTCATGAATAACACCGGTGACAAGTACAATGTCCTGGTCAATGAGACCTTCGTGAAGACTGCAGGCTGGGAAGATGCACTAGGAAGAACTATACAGAGGAACGAAGAGTACACTGTAATAGGTGTCGTAAGTGATTTCCTGACCGGCTCACTGCACAACGGGATACAGCCGGTTTTTATAACACTTGATAATGAGCGCAGCGGTTTCGGGGTGATAATAATCAAGCTTGGCTCAAAGCTGAATAATACTATCAGGTCACAGATTGAAAAAATTTACAATGAAGAAGACCCTGAAAATCCTTTTGCCCTTGAGGTGATGAATGAAGTGTTGAGGGAACAGTATGACAGGGAGCGAAATCTTAACACCATCTTCTTCGTTCTGTCACTGCTTGCAATTCTTATTTCCAGCCTGGGCCTCTTCGGACTGGCAACCTATTCATCACAGGTCAGGAGAAAGGAAATAGGTATTCGCAAGGTCAACGGGGCATTGATCAGTGATATTATCCGCAGGTTCACAGGTGATCTCCTAATATGGATAATCATAGCTTTCGTTATAGCTGCGCCGCTTACAGTGTTCATAATGAAAGACTGGCTTACGAACTTTGAATATAAGACTGCAATCAGTCCCCTGATTATTATAGCAGGCGGGCTGACAGCAATGTTGATAGGTCTTGTATCCATCAGCCTTGCAACCCTCAGGGAAGCCGGCAGGAATCCGGCCGAAACACTCAGGGTTTAGCATCAAGTATTACAGGCATATGATTTCAGCTTAAGGAATCCGGCCGAAACACCCAGGGTTTAGCACTGTTAATGACAGGTAAAGGATTTCACTTCCCGGGTTTCCTGCACTTCGAAAAGCAAGTTGGAAAATTATGAAATGATTAGTATTTTTGCGGAGCTTAAATAAAAGTGGTCCGCCTCCGTCAACGGAGGGCACACATATCGGGATGTAGCTCAGCACGGTTTAGAGTACTCGTCTGGGGGGCGAGGGGTCGCGAGTTCAAATCTCGCCATCCCGACAAAAGCAAAAAAGCCTGACACGAAAGTATCGGGCTTTGTTTTTGAGGAGCGTCAAAAACTTGTTTTTGTAAGCGACTTAAAAACAAAGCCCGGTAATGAGCGAAGCGAATGACAGGCTTTTTTGCTTTTAGTTTCCCCCACAGCGTGATCGCGAAGCTGCAATAGCAGCTGAGCAATCTCGGGAGTAAGTTCTCCGCATTGTCTCAGATCGCGAAGCTGCAATAGCAGCTGAGCAATCTCGTTAAGACCACAGCTCTGCGTGATCGCGAAAGCTGCAAAAGCAGCTTGAGCAATCTCGGGAGTAAGCTCTCCGCATTGTCTCAGATCGCGAAAGCTGCAAAAGCAGCTTGAGCAATCTCGGGATTATGATCAAATCTCATTTTTTTTAATACATTTAATGTGAAAAACGATTTAAAACCTTGAATAATGAAAATTCTATTTATGTTCTTTACCCTGGCACTGTCTGTTCTATTATGCAGCTGCAATACCGGCAATTCACAGAGAGATGATTCAGGGGATCAAAACGATGTGCGCATAGACACAATCCAGGGAACATCCCTCCTGGGAGAAAAACTGACCAGCGAACAGCCTGACCCACAAGAAGACTCCCTGGTAATAGCAAATTATATAGAAGCCAGGAAAGAGTATAACGAAAATCCTGACGATGCTGACGCCATCATCTGGTTTGGAAGGAGAACAGCCTACCTGGGAGACTATCTCAGGGCAATTGAAATATTCAGTGAGGGTACCCAAAAATTTCCGGATGATGCAAGGATGTACAGGCACAGGGGACACAGGTATATCAGCGTAAGGGAATTTGACAAAGCTATCGATGATCTTTCAAAAGCAGCCGAACTGATTGAAGGCAAAGACGACATAGTTGAACCTGACGGTGTCCCGAATATTCGCAATACACCCGTATCAACATTGAATACCAATATATGGTACCACCTCGGACTGGCGCATTATCTTAAAGGAAATATGCAGGAAGCCCTGCATGGTTTTCAGCAAAGCCTGGATGCTTCCACCAATCCTGACATGCATGTTGCTGCTGCTAACTGGGTCTACATGATCCAGCGGAGACTCGGACATTTGGAAGAGGCTGAAGAAATTCTTGAACCTATCAACAGCGACATGGACGTTTTTGAAAACATGGCCTATCACAATCTCTTACTTTTTTACAAGGGTGTGTTAACGGAAGAAGAACTTAAAGGCGATAACCAGGACGTTGAATACATGAACGATGCCACAGCCTATGGAATAGGAAACTGGTACTATTATAAGGGAGACACCACCCGTGCAAAACAAATATTCCAAGATCTCCTGGAACATGGAACCTGGGCCAGCTTTGGAACACTGGCCGCAGAGGCTGATATGGACAGGATGGTTGAATAGCTTACGGAATTGATACATGACAGGCAAAACCTGACAGAGGAATTTCGCCTCCAGGTATCAGTGCATTGCCAGGCACATTGCAACAATAAAAAAAGCGGAAGTTCTGCTGAACTTCCGCTTTTCATTATTAGGTATATTAATAAACCGGAATTATTTCCAGGATAATAATATTAATACTGGTTTTGAACTATACTGGGGTTGGCATCAATCTCCCTCTGGGGGATAAGGAATACCCACTCCGGGTTTTCACTGGGCCTTGCCTGGTAAATACCTTCCAGGTAGAGGTCAGGATCAGCTCCTGTTCCTACCCTCAGATCGAGTTCCTCGTCATTCCTGAGCATATCGAACCACCTGAAGCCTTCCATAAATAATTCAATCCTTCTATGAAGCAGTATCTCGTCGATAAGATCCTGTCCTGTATTGGTTGACAGAGTGTATGCTTCATCCCTTTCCGATACCAGGTCATAAAGAACCTGCGCAGCCTGTGCATCCTGTCCTCCCTGGCGGGCCAGTGCTTCAGCTTCTATCAGGTACATTTCTGCAGCCCTCATGTGAACCACGTCCCGTGGATCAATAGTAGGCCCGTTATCCTGGTACAGCTTAATGTGCATATAGCGTACCATATTGTGAGCTGTTGAATTATTAACAATAGCCCTGTAAACGGCAACTGAGTCGATAAAATCATCCTGACTGGCATACCTTCCGGCATTTGGACCGTCATCCCAGGCATAGAAAGTATCCGGGCAGTTAGCCAGGATCTGGTCTTTCCTGTAGTCTGTATCAGCTATCTGGGCATACAGCGAATGGTTCATAAATTTGGGATTACTCCTGTTCTGTGAACCATTAAAGTTGTTGGCACAGTAATAGAAGTAGGAATAATAATATGCCGTCTGGTCCTGGATCATTTTTGATCCCCAGATCCACTCGGGATTATTCCAGTCACCAAATCCTGCTTTATACTGAGCTTCGCTCATCAGGGTATAATCCTGGCGCGCTGCATTCGCATGTGATGCTGCCTGGCTCCAGTTGCCTATGGTTAAGTAAACCCTTGCTGCCACACCATGTGCCACATCGACATTAAGGTGTGAAAGATCAGCCCTTGGTGAAGCATCTGCAAAGTGGATAAAGGCTTGATCAAGATCATCGGTGATCTGGTTGTAAACTTCCTGGACCGTATTACGTGCTAAACCCTGGTAAGGAGGTTCGGTAGCAGTCATAATAGGTACACCCAGATCCGATGACGGGTTTCCTATCATATAAGCCTTGCCAAAAAATTGTACCAGCTGAAAATGTGCCCATGCCCTGTAGGTATAAGCCTGTCCCAGTACATTATTCAGATCGTCTGACATCTGCAGGTCACCGGCAGCATTGATAATGTTATTTACCGATCCTATAATGTTATAATAAAACCACCACGAAAACTGCACGTCTGACCTTGTAGCATTGGTATGCATGATCCATTGTATGCGAGCCCTGTGCCATCCATTACCGGGAGCAGAATGCATTGCATCGCTGGCTCCGTAATCAGCAGTAGGTATCATAAATTGTTGCCCGGCATATGCGCTGATATAGCCATTCTGAGCATACATAGACCGGTGGACACCGTTAATTGCCAGCATCATATTGTCAACTGACCCGAGCGCTATATCAGTGGACACAGCGTCGGTAGGTACGGTTTGTAGGAAATCTTTTTCACACGAGCTTATGCCCAGTGCAAGTGTAAAGATTAAAACGACCTTTAAAGTTAAATATTTTACTTTCATTGTTATATTCTGTTTATATGATAAAAATTAAAACTGTACATTAAGCCCGATAATTACAGACCTGCTCGGAGCGTAAGCGAATACGCTTGAGGTACCGGCGAAGTTGTAAGTTGGGTTCATTCCTTTTCTTGCAGTGAACAAATGAAGGTTTTCGCCCGTAACAAACGCAGTTAACTGCCCCAGTCCCCAGCTTCTCAGCATTTGGCGGGGGAAATCGTAGCTTAAGGTTACATTTCTAATATTCAGATAATTAGAAGATATAAGGAAATAGTCCGATGTTGCATAAAGGCTTGAGTTCGAATACTGGAGCCTCGGGAAGTTAGTAACATCACCGGGGTTTCTCCAGGAATTCTCAACATCAGGGTGGTAAGACTCACCTTGAACAGATTGAACCATATCCTGGTAAATACCATCGATCATATATCCTCCCAGTGAATAAGTTAACAGGGCACTTAAGGTGAAACCTTTAAAAGTAATGGTATTTCCGATAGAACCCTGCAGATCGGGGAATGCTGAAGCTCCAACGTAGCCAAAGCCTGCATCGTTATGGTTCTTGGTAAGCACCGGATCACCATTTGCATCGTAAGCCAGCTGTGTGCCGGTTACATTACCTTCCTCATCGGTTACATCTTCCCAGACATGGAATCTTGTGGCACCGTCATCAGGATCAACATCGTAAAACTTTCTCAGGTAGAAATCATATATAGAATATCCTTCTGCCCATCTTTTTGTCCCGCTAATAAATGGCTCGGGAATGGATGTAATCTCATTCCTGATGGTCGATCCCATAAGGCTCAGGTTCCACCTGATATTATCATTCCTGACAATGTCACCATTAAGATTAATTTCCAATCCACTGTTAAACAGGGAAGCAATATTCCTGGGTTGATCCAACAGACCCATAGACAAGGGCAAAGGCATCTCATAAAGAAGGTCATCAGACTTCCTGTAGTACCATTCAAGGCTACCGTTAACCCTGTTGAACAATGCAAAATCCAGGGCAACATCAAAAGTCCTGTTTACCTCCCATGTCAGGGCTGCATTACCTACAGTCTCCCAGCGTATACCGGGACTTGTGGCGTTTGGACGTGTACCGTAAAGAGCCTGGTATCCGTAGGAACCAATATTGTCATTACCTACTTCGCCGTATGATGCTCTTACTTTCAGGTTATCTATCCACGCGATAGAATTCATAAATGATTCTTCACTTATTCTCCAGCTAGCTCCTACAGAATAGAAGTCACCCCATCTGACAGCTTCAGCGAAGGCAGAGGAACCATCCCTACGGTAGGAACCTTCAATATAATACCTGTTATCGTAATTATATTTCAGCCTTCCGAAATAACCTTCGGTTCTCTTATCGGTGGTGTAAGTATAATTAGAAGAAGTATTAACGAAGTTATTTAACTCATAAATACCGGTAACAATAAACTGGTTCTTAAAGCCTCTCTGGTAAGTATAATTCCTGGAATAAGCTTCATGCCCGATTAAGGCAGAAAAGTTATGAACTTCATTAAAGGTTTTTTCATAGTTTATCAACTGGTTGAAGTTAATTGAAGTTCTCGTATACCTTGCCTCATCCATCCTGGCTGTTGGTGCACCATCACCAATCTCCGGGTTTTCATAACCTTTATACTGGTAGTTTTGTATGTCAACACTGGCATTGATGGTGGCAGTAAGGCCATCCATTAATGTAAAGGTGGCAAAAACCCTGTTGCCAAGGTTATTCCTTTTGTAGTCATCACTATTCCAGTTCAATTCTGCTATGGCATTTCTTCCCTGGTTAATCGGCCTTGAATGCAGCCCGCCGTCATCATACTGCTTCTCTCCTGCACCGTCGAGTATATAATCCCCTGTAGTCTGGTCAACGAGGAATACAGGGTATATCGGACCTGTCATCCTGGCATTCCTGAAGGGGTTGGCATAGGTGGCAGAATTTGAAGTACCTATGTCGCTATTAATTAAGGAAGCATACATGTTAGTACCAATCTGCAGCCAGTTGTTAACAGTATAGTCAACGTTTAACCTTGTATTTATACGTTCATAGTCTGACTTGATTGTATAACCTCTCTCATCAAGATATCCAAGTGAGTAAAAATAGCTTGCTTTTTCGCTGCCACCTGAAAGGTTCAGGTCGTAATTCTGCCTGTAGCCTGTTTGTTTTGCAGCCTCATACCAGTCAAGGTCAGGGAATCCGATCTCAGCATTCGGGTTTATTTGCCCGTCTGAGCCCACAATCTGATCGTTGGGTATCCCCACGAAAGGATTATACCTCAACTGAGAATAAATATTCTCATATGCATATGACCTTGCATCTGAAAGGGTAGCATTGCTACCTGACCAGTACCTGGTCTGTGCAAAAGCCTCTGCCTGGAGCTCATAATAATCGAAGGCATTTACAGATTCATAGTATGGAATAGCCTGGCCAATCAATCCGCCCTGGGCTTTAAAGTTCACAATCATACTTTCAGCACCTTTGGTTCCCTTTTTGGTTGTAATAATAATTACACCGTTTGCGGCCCTTGAACCGTAAAGAGCGGTTGATGAAGCATCTTTAAGAACTGTCATAGACTCAATGTCATTCGGGTTAATACTCGAAATGTTACCCGAGTACTCAGCACCATCCAGGATAATCAGCGGATAGGCAGATGTGTTCAATGTTCCCACACCACGTATCCGGATATCCGGGGAACTACCCGGCTGACCAGAACCTGCTGTTGTTTGCACACCGGTTGTTGAGCCTGTTAGTATTTGTGCCACAGAAGATATAGAGCGACCCTCTATTTTCTTTGCGTCAATAACAGCAGCAGAGCCCGTTAAAGATTCTTTCCTGGCCGTACCGTAGGAAATAACAACCACTTCTTCCAGACCTAAAACGTCCGGTTCAAGTGTTGCATTAAGAACAGATCCTTCAATCGGAAGCTCAAGTGTTTTCATCCCGACAAAGGAGAAAACCATTGTGGATGCGTCAGCCGGAACCTCCAGTGTGTACTGACCATCAATATCTGATGTTGTGCCCACTGTTGAGCCTTTCACATATATCGACACACCGGGTATTGGCTCGTTATCCACAGAAGAGGTAACCGTACCGGATACCTGCCTGGTCTGAGCATTCATTGCCAAACTACCCATGAATAGTAGTATCGACAAAATAATCGCAGTTTTTTTCATGGAAATTGGTTTAAGTTAATATTAATATTATGATAACCAATACTTTAGAAGATTGCTTATCCTGATAATTAAAGTCTATGATTAATAAATACTATATAAAGTTACTGTCCTAATTTCTAACTAGTTAAATACTTATTTGTTATAAACTCCTCGCTACTAGTGTCAACTAATTGCGGCTGCAATATGATAATTATTTTTATTAGTACAAAACATTTATGTGAGCTTAACATATAATATATAACATAATAAAAGTAGTCTAAATTTTTAAGACTCAAAAATTATAATCGCGCTAATCGATTAATCTGATTGAAATTGCATACCGGGAAAATAGTATTTGCACAATCCTGATGGAATAATGTTTGAGGGTGTTAAAGGCTTAAAGTCTTATCCGTTCTGTCTTTCCTTTCAGGCGGATGTAGCCCTGCAGTTCAATATCAGAGCCGCTGCTGAATTCAGTGCTTATACGGATATCGTTAATTCCCTTCCTGAGAAGAAGGTTTTCACCATCAAAATCCAGTGTTGTTTTCAGCCGGCCCACCTCATCATATACGAGGATGTTATCGCCTCCCCTGTAAGTTACTGACCAGTTTGGCTTTAATTCAACATTTACACTGTGAGTGGTGTAGCCGTTAAAGTCGATGTTAATATTACTGATTGACCCGGAAGCGCCCACAGCGCCAATCACAATATAAAAAGGCTGCTCCTCCCCTGCCTCAAAATCAAGGCTGACATCATTGGGCTGACCGGGCTGCACGGGCCTGTCGGCCAGCTCAAAATGTTTTTTCGTGTAAAACTGAAGGATAAAACCATCTTCAGGACTTTTGTTCAGTGAAAAATCATTATTCACATCCCGGAGCTGTTCTGACTGTTCTTCATTGAAAATCTTCCTGAGGCGTGCCTCCTCCCAGGTCCTTATCGCCTCGGCAATGTTTTCAAACTCCCTGTTCGCTTTCATATCATCCAGCATGGTATAAAGTGCATACCCGGCATCATACCCTGCTGACCTCGCCAGCATGAATTCAACTTCCTGCAGGGTGGTTGACTCATTCAGAAGGAACCATCCTAACATATTCGGGATATAATTCCTTTTCAGCAGTTCCTGGTTCTGGTACCTGTAATGACCCTGGCTCTTTGTGAAGCCACCGTACCATGGTTCGCCCCAGTTGATATATGATACTGTGTGCCAGTAATAGTGATTTGAGCGGCTTGATCCGTTTCGTAATTCATGCCCCACCTCCTTCTGTAGCTGTTCACTGAAATAATCCATCCCGTACTCACCCTCGCCGGTGGCCCATCCGCCTTCATGACCGTCGAAATCGAGCTGCCCCACGCCGGTATAATTAAAAAAATCAGCCAGCCTGGTGATCATCTCCTTCTGCAGCTTCCAGTTTGGGAAGAAGACCTTATAGGGATGGTCAACAAGCCTTGATATTTCATCCCCGGCCTTATGTGAGCCTATGGCTGTGCCGTATTGTCCCCTCTGACAATCAAGAAGTTTATATGGTTCCGTTTCTGAAACACCCGAAAACCTGATTATTTCATCACCAAGCATTAATGCCTGGTTGGTGTTCTTATAAGCATATCCCGCTGTATCATCTATATATATTTCTGTATCTGTAGCAGACACATCCTTTGTCAATACAGTCCTGCAGAAGATCATCAGGTCTTTATCGGGAACGGGAGTAACAAAAGGATCATTCGTGGTTATGAAATTCGTGAGCGTATGGGCCCCAAGCCTGATACCTTCAGCCCCGGCCTTCTCAACACAGACCTTCATCCCGGGCCATCCTCCGGGGAACTGGTCCCCGATAAGATTAAAATGACCCCAGGTGGAAAAAGGATGGCCGTGATAAATTGTGTTATATCCGAGCTTCTTCGTATATTCAATCATCTCATCGATATTATCCTCTGTGAAGGTGGTGATCAGGTAAGGTTTATTAGCCTCCGGGCTTGTCTTTGACCATTCACCATTGATGGTTGAGTGAGGCAGTCCCTGCTCAATCTCTATCTTCTCAATTACACCCAGTACATCCTTTTCATCACATCCAAAAAGTGCTATTGCACTTCCTTCAAGCCTGCCATCAGTGTTTGCAGGTATGTAAGCACGCGGTATGCTGTTATTCCAGATCGGGTATTCCCTGTCCTTATCCCTGTTGATACAATAAGCCTGGAGGCTGCTGCCATAGTCTTCTGCTGTGGCGGTTGTACCCCTGGCTGAATCACTTCCATCGGGATTTGTAAGCTTACCACCCGTGGTTTTAGCATTGAGGCTCTGGATACCAATTGCATAGGCATCTTCGCGGACAACACCCACAATTTCGCCGATAGTTTCCTTAATGCTAAGCGGGAAGGGACCATAAAAAAGCGCATCAATGCGATTATCGTCATTGGTCTCAAGAATTTCTATTGCCAGGTATTTATCGAACTCTTTGATTGAAATAAGCATATCAATATCCTGGTCAAAGTAAACGCGGACATTATGCCCTTTCCACTCTGCAGACCCAGGGTATAAGATCTGCTGTCCAAGCCTGATGCTTACCAGATAGGATTCTGTATTATGAGGGAGATATTCCTTTTCACCGTAAACAGAGCTTATCTTTAATTGTTTGTCTAAAGATAATCTCAGCCCGCCTGCAGATATGGTTTTCTGGGCAGGCAGCTTAAATGCACAAAGGACCAGCAGGAGAATAAAAACATTTTTCATGGGTAAATCCGTTTTTTACAGCTTATTCATCAATCAAGCTGAACGGAAAAATAGCGTATTAAGGTGAAATTGCAAAATGATACTCTTCACCACCTCTGGGGTGAGCCGGTAGTGTTCCAGGGCAGTAAAAAACCATGGCGCCAGGTGACGGGAATGGAACCCACGTGGGCCGGTATCACAGCCTGTACAAGCGCCGGCAATTCTTAAAAAGTACATTCTCTGCATCCTCCATGCTGCAGCTTTGCCGAATAAGGTCAACAAGCGGCATATACCTCCGGTAGGTATCAATACCATGTACAACAGCATCTGTTCCAAAAAGTATTTTTTCAGAGCCACATCTTTTTACTGCTGCAATTACCTTCTCGTTTTTAACTTCGCAGGTATCACCATAAATATTATCATTAGCCCGTATAATATCTATTGCTTCGCCATTGTCTGTATTAAGGCCCATATGTACCATAATGAAATTGACTGAAGGAAAGAGCAGGGCTACTTCAGCAACGCAGGCAGGATCAGCCAGCCCGTCATTCTCAGTGTGCACCTGGACGGGCATATTATATTTTTCCGCCAGCCGCAGATATGGGGTAAAGCGCTCATCGGTGAATTTCATATTCGACAGTGAGGGATGCATCTTTAGTCCGGCGATATAATCCAGGTTTTTTTCAATAAATTCATCCAGTTCCCTGCTGCACTTTTCAGTATAAGGCTTAACCCATAATGATGCTTTTAATAAGGGACGACCGGAGAGAGCATTTAGCGAAGACCGGGCAAAAGTGACCAGCCGTTCGAAGGATTCTAACTGCGGAATCTGTTGAGCAGGCGGAGCAGGCTTTCCGCCTGAATCAAACTCGGCACTTTCTATGCTCGAGACCAGCGCAAAATCAATGGAATATTTCTCCATGGCAGCCAGCAGGTCATCGCCCGGCAGGTTTGATACCCTGTTTTTGCCAACACTGTATTGAATTTTTCCTGTATGGGTATGCGAATCGATAATCACTTCGTGGTTTTTTTGTGCCCCTAAAATATATAATATCCCTCTAACATGTGCACGGTATAAGATTAATATGAAATTATCATGATCAGCTTAAGATTGATAAAAATTATAATCATGTATACTTCCATACTTTCAATATCCTGAAAAATTAGTCATTTATCATTACCTTTAAGCCAAAAGCAATTTTATGAAAATTAAATTCCTCGGGGCTGCCAGGGAAGTAACGGGCAGCAAGCATCTCATTACAACAGAAAGCGGGAAAAAAATCATACTCGACTGTGGAATGTTCCAGGGTAAGGGGCTTGAGACGGACAGGATGAACCGTGACCTGGGTTTTGATCCAGGCGAAATAGACCATATAATACTCACCCATGCTCATATAGACCATTCAGGACTCATACCCTATATGTATAAACAGGGCTTCAGGGGATCGGTGGTATGTACCAGTGCCACGCGCGACCTGTGTTCCATTATGCTGGCTGATTCAGGA
>JBNJHQ010000020.1:0-21056 GCA_051748705.1 Bacteroidota bacterium
TTAAGTACTGCTTTATGCTTTGCTCCGTTAATGTTTATAGTTAAAATATATACATTGGGTGTATATATCAGTTCGTTGAAGTTATTCTCGTGTGAATAAAAATGTAATGTTTCTTCGCCTCCATACATAACACATGGTACATTCCCTTCATTCCTGAGCTTTTTGGTTTCGCTTTTTCCTGTTTTTTCCCTTGCAAGGGCATTAATTTCTAAGGTTCTCATTTGTCATCTTTTATTGTGCTACTCAAGATCATGCCTTTATGATCTCCCATCACACGTTGGACAATTATTTAAGTAAAAATTTTGGCCTGCAAATATAGGATAAATACTGTTAAAAAACAAAGCCGGTACTGATAGACTCATTATGGTATACAGCGTCTATTGTTTCGGCAAACATTTTGGCAACAGAAAGCACCTCAATTTTTGGTGAAGGTTTAACATTTGGGATTGAATCGGTAACCACCAGTTTCTCAATGGGTGACTTTTCTATCCTTTCATAGGCTGGTCCTGAGAGAACGGGATGTGTGGCAAAGGCATGAATGCTTTTCGCACCGTTGTCTTTTATTATCTGGGCGGCCAGGGAAAGTGTGCCGGCAGTATCTACCATGTCATCAATAATGATTACATTCCTGTCTTTTACCTCGCCTATTATGGAAATCTCCTCCACCACATTTGGTTTTTTCCTGAGTTTATATGAGAGGACCATTTCCGACTGCAGGTGCCGGGAATAGGCATTTGCCCTTTTTGACCCGCCCATGTCCGGAGCTGATATGGTAACATGGTCGAGTTTCATCTCCTTGATATAATTTGCAAAGAGGAAGGAAGCATAGAGGTGGTCAACCGGGACACTGAAAAAGCCCTGTATCTGGTCAGCGTGCAGGTCGAGTGTCATTACCCGGTCAGCCCCAACCGACTCGAGCAGATCGGCCACAACTTTTGCCGCTATTGATACCCTTGGCCTGTCTTTCCTGTCCTGCCGGGCATATCCGAAATAAGGAATAACAGCAATAACCTTGTAGGCAGAAGCCCTTTTTGCGGCATCAATCATAAGCAGGAGCTCCAGCAGATTTTCGGCAGGAGGGAAGGTGGATTGGACAATAAATACGGAGCAGCCCCTGACTGATTCATCTATACGTGGTTGGAACTCGCCATCGCTGAACTCTGTTACACTGCTTTCTCCCAGTCTCACTCCAAGGTGTTTGGCTATGTTTTCTGCTATATATCTTGAGGCACGGCAGGAGAATATCTTCAGGGGGGACTTTCCGTTCATTGTTGACGATTTCGGTTTTCTAAGAGGTTTTACTTGATATCTGCAAAACTACAAAAATCATAATTACCTTACGGTCGCTTTTCAAAAAAAGTTATTGTTTCCTCAATATATTTTAATATCTCATCCCGGCCCCTGCCGGTAACAGCTGAGCTTAAAAAGGTAGGCGGAAGGCTCTCCCATGTTTCCAGCATTAATTTATCGTGTATATTAATGATCTTCTTCAGGCTGTTACTGCCCAGCTTATCTGATTTTGTAAAAATCCTGGCAAAGGGTATACCCTTCAGTCCAAGAAAATTCATGAACTCATAATCTGATTTATGAGGTTCATGCCTTGCATCAATTAAAAGGAAGAGGGATATAAGGTTTTCTCTCCTGCTTATGTACTCGCCCGTAAATCCCTGCCATATCCTGCGTGATGTTCTTGACACTTTTGCATAACCGTAGCCCGGCAGGTCGGTAAGATACCAGTCCTCGTTTATTATAAAATGGTTGATGGTCTGTGTCTTGCCCGGTGTGGATGATATCTTTGCCAGCTTTTTACGTCCTGTGAGCATATTTATCAATGATGACTTCCCCACATTTGATCTGCCCGCAAAAGCATATTCAGCCCTGTCGGCAGGAGGGCAGTCAGCCAGTTTTGTGCTGCTTTTAATAAAGCTGGACGAGCGTATGATCATTTATTTATCTTTGAAAGGAATCTTTTTTCTTCTATTATATATCTTGAATGAATGCCTTCACCCACAAGGCCTGAGTCACATGACACCTTTACCCGGAATGTCAGCTTATTTCCTTCAACAGAGGAAAGCCTGCTTATGCATCTGATCCTTTCTCCCACAGGAACAGCTTTCATATGTTTGATATCAAGTGCTATGCCCACCGTGCCATATCCTTCCCCGAGCATAGGTTGTACAAGCTCCATGGATGTTTTTTCCATGAAAGCCACCATGGCAGGTGTTGAGTACACATCAAGCAGGCCTGACCCGTATACCCTTGCTGTGTCACTGTCTTTTACCACTGATGTGAGTTCCAGTTCCTTTCCTTCCCGTATATTATTGTTCATCAGTAAAGATTGTTATATGGCAGAGCAATGCGTTTGGTAATTATCTTTCTGTTTCTGAACCTGGTAGTATATTCAGCAATAATGTCAACGTAAGCTTTTCCCCTTTCATCATCGGGCCGCAGTTCCACATAACCCGTTCCCGATGAAGATGTTATATCCTGGCATTTCCCAGGGTCAAAAGCTCCGTCGATAAGTGATCCCCTGTAGAACCTCACATTTACTGATTCGTTACTGAGCTTTGTAAAAACCCTTAAAACACCTGCCTGGGAGTTAATCAGATCCCTTATGTTATGGTTTATGGAAGGGTAATTATCAACATCCCTGCCATCGGGAAGGTATTCTTTCAGTCCCTGCACCCTGAGCCCGTTTTTATAGGGTATGGTAGCCTGTACCCTTCCTGTTTTGTAAAATTTTGTCTGTGTACCGTGTATCTTATCGTTCCTGTAGGGTGTGGCCCGGTACACTTTGCCTTCAGGATAATACCATTTAGCCGTATCTTCCTTAAGCCCGTTCTCATACCATATGGTTCTTTTCAGCCTGCCATCATCGTAATAATTACGGGATATGCCATTCCTTATATCGTTCTTAAAAGTAACTTCCTTGACCAGCCTGCCTTCGCTAAAATACTTTTTAACCTGGACACCATCACTCTCCTTTTCTTTTTCATCACCTGCTTCTTTTCTGTTGCCCTGGTCCTGGCAGGAAACTGCCATTACCAGGATAATCAGCGCATAAACCAGGTTGTTCGTCATTTTTTTCATCTTTTTAAAATTTTAATCTTGCTTTTTGAGCTAGCAGGCCCGGTTCATTTTTTCTTTATTTCCCTTATATAAACCTCAAGGATTTTAACAGGGCTTAGTGCCCTGACCAGTATCTTCTCCATTATGGCGGGTATAAGAAGGGTCTCACCCTTTGTAATATCCATTGTTCCTTCCTCCCATTCTATACTGGCCTCTCCTGATGTGCAGATATAAACAATGAAACTGTCAGTCAGTGAATAATCCTTTATCATATCCCTGTCCAGTTCCATAAGATTGCATGTGAAATAGTCACAATCTATCAGGTTTACCGTCCCGTTCCGCTCCGGCTCAATGCGGGTTTTATATGAGTCATAGCTTTTATAGTCAATTGCATCCACTGACAGTTCGGTATGCAATTCACGAGGCTTGCCGTCGAGTCCGTTCCTGTTCCAGTCCCATATCCTGTATGTTATGTCCGATGTCTGTTGTATCTCAGCCAGGACAACTCCCCTGCCAATGGCATGAACGCGCCCTGCCGGGAGAAAAAAAACATCGCCGGGGACAGGTTTTTCAATATTCATTTTCTCTGCTATATCACCTTTGTCCAGTGAGCTCCTGAACGCTTCTTTTGTCATTTCCTGCCTGAAGCCTGTGTATATCTTTGCATCATTTTCTGCTTCAAGGACATACCACATTTCCGTTTTCCCGTAGGCATGGTGTCTTTCCCTTGACAGCTCATCAGGCGGGTGGACCTGTATTGAAAGATCTTCATTGGCATCGATGAGTTTTATGAGCAGCGGGAATTCCCTTCCGAATTTTTCAAAGACCTTTTCCCCGACAAGGTCACCCATATATACTTCCACTATCTCTTCCAGGCTGTTGCCTTCAAGAAAACTATTTGCTACAATGGATATATCGCCCTGTACACCTGACAGTTCCCAGCTTTCTCCTATTTTCATTCCTTCAGGGGCCTTCTTCCCGTAGGCTGTTGCCAGCCGTTTGCCACCCCATACTCTTTCTTTAAGTATCGGTTTAAATTTCAATGGATATAATTCAGTCATAAAACGGCGGTATGCTTGATCATTAAGAGAAATTAGTATTTTTGATTAAATTATTGACAGCAAAAGTAATAAAATATGTTGATAGTAGGAATTGCAGGTGGCACAGGATCAGGCAAGACCACGGTTACGCGCAAGGTCATGGACCTCCTGGGAAATGAAAATGTTATAATGATACCCCAGGATGCCTATTACAGGGACAACAGGCATTTACCGCTTGAAGAAAGGCAGAAGATTAATTTCGACCATCCCGGTTCCATTGAATTCAGCCTGCTGAACAGGCATATAGATGACCTCAGGGGGGGGCATATGGTCAGGATGCCGCAGTATTCGTATATAACCTGTACAAGAGAAGATGTTTATATCACGGTTGAACCGGCAAGGGTAATAATAATTGAGGGTATACTTGTTCTGACAGATGCCGAACTGAGGAACAAGATGCACATAAAAGCCTATGTTGATGCTGACCCCGACGACCGGCTTGCACGTGTTATCAACAGGGATATTGAAGAAAGGGGCCGTAATATAGGGATGGTGCTGGATAGATATTATGAAACGGTCAAACCATCGCACCTGCAGTTTATTGAACCTACAAAAAGGTATGCCGACATAATCATTCCCCGGGGAGGGGAAAATGAAGTGGCCATTGATATGCTTGTGTCAGCTATTGAGAAATATTTGAATTCTTATAATCATTCACCACAGGGAAGGGGATAGTTGCCCTGGACTCCAGTCAGCCAATGCCACCATCCCTGTCCGGGACTAAAATGACAGCTTATGCGACTGCTAAACGAGATTCATCCTTCCAGTATACTGTTCCTGGATATTGAAACGGTTCCCATGGTTTCATCTTTTGATCAACTGAGCCCGTCCTTCCGTGAGCTCTGGGATAAGAAGTCAAAATATTTCAGGAAGGAGGAAGAGGATGCCGCTGATGTTTTTGACAGGGCCGGTATCTATGCTGAATTTGGTAAAATAATATGCATTTCCGTTGGTTTTATTGCCGGACGGGAAGATCAGATGTCGTTGAGACTCAAATCTTTTTATGGGCATGATGAGAAAAAACTCCTGGACGAATTTTCACTGATGCTCAATAGTTTTTGTTTAAACAGGGATATCGTGCTCTGTGCCCATAACGGTAAGGAGTTTGATTACCCTTATATTGCCCGGAGGATGATAATCAACAGGATGGAGATACCTGCCTTACTCGACAATGCCGGGAAAAAACCATGGGAAATAAAGCTCCTGGATACCATGGAACTGTGGAAATTCGGAGATTATAAAAACTTCACTTCCCTGGAGCTGCTGGCCGGTCTTATGGGAGTGCCCACTCCGAAGGACGATATTGATGGCTCAATGGTAGCCCAGATCTACTATGTTGAAAACGATATAGAAAGGATTGCACGCTACTGTGAGAAGGACGTTATTGCTCTTACGCAGGTCTTTCTGACTTTCAGGAATAATGAAGCAATCCCGCCCGAAAGAATAGAATCAGTCAGCGGATTCGGCACTTAGGCAGGGAAATTATCCCTGATAAGTTCAACGATCAGTTCAGGTTTCTCTGCATGTATCCAGTGGCTGGCTCCGGGTACTTCAATAATTTCTGCGGCAGGAAATAATTTCCTTATTGGTTCATAATCTGTTTCACTTATATAGTCAGAGTTCATTGCCCTGAGAAAATAAACGGGGAAGCCCCTTATGGGCTCTGTTTTTCCCGCTTCAGGCAGTTCCATACCGTCAAAAATATTTTCAAGGTTGTCATAAAGGTAGCGGGGATTGAGTTTCCATTTAAAATTTCCTTTTTTGTCCCTCTCCAGGTTCTTCAGCAGGAAATTTCTTATTCTCACCGATGGTGTTATTACACTGAATATTTTACCGGCTTCTTCCCGGCTGTCGAATGCTGACGGGTCAGTATCTGCCATTTTTCCAAGTATTTGCAAGTGCAGGCTCTCAGATATTACCTGTTCGGTATCTGTTCTGAAAGGTGTAATGTCCAGGATAAGCAGTCCCGATAACATTTCCGGCCATTGCCTGGCAAAATATGCGGCTGTCTTGCCTCCCATGCTGTGCCCCATGAGTATAAAATCGTCTATTCCGAGTCTATTCAACAGTTCATGAAGGTCGCTGCTCATCAGTTCATAAGTATGCTTTTCATCATGGGGTGATTTTCCGTGGTTACGCTGGTCAGGTAATATTATCCTGTAAGTGTCTGCCAGTTCACCGGCTATCGAAACCCAGTTATCGGATGAACCATACAGGCCATGGAGTATTACAATGGGAAAACCCTCGCCATATTCACGGTAAAAAAGCTGCATTCTTTATTATACTGCTTATGATTTTACAAGTAATCTCCTGTACATGCCAATTGTATTCTGCAAACCGTAATACAGGGCATCAGATATCAGTGCATGTCCGATTGACACTTCTTTTATCCAGGGGATGTTCTCAGAGAAATACTTCAGGTTTTCCAGGTCTAGATCGTGGCCGGCATTGATATCCAGTCCCAGTTCCCTTGCTGCCCTCGCCGCTTTTAAAAAGGGCTCTATTGCCTTTTCCGGGTTCACGGGAAATGTTAAAGCGTATGGTTCCGTATACAGTTCAATCCTGTCGCAACCGGTATTGACGGCTGCTTCTATCATGGAAATATCCGTATCAATGAATATTGATGTTCTTATACCCTTATCTTTAAACACCCCGATCACGTCTTTGAGAAAATCCGCATACCTGACGGTGTCCCAACCGGCATTTGAGGTAAGCGCATCAGGAGGGTCAGGGACGAGGGTTACCTGGTGGGGTATCACTTCACACACCAGCTTGATAAAATTATCAGAGGGGTAGCCTTCTATATTGAACTCGGTGGTGATATCAGGCCTTATTGTCCTTACATCCCTGTAGGTAATATGCCTTTCATCAGGTCTTGGATGGACTGTAATCCCGTCGGCACCGTAGCGTTCACATTCAATGGCAGCTTTGTGTACATCGGGAATATTGCCACCCCTGGCATTTCTTATGGTGGCTATTTTGTTAATATTTACGCTTAATTTTGTCATTTTACATTCTTCTTCTGATGCAAATTTTCATATAAGAAATGAATTAAACAACAATAAATATTTTTTTCCTTACTTTTGAAATATAATTGAACGAATTATTAAAGGAAGTGCTGGCAAAAGAATTAATATCTGAAGTGGTATCCGAACTGAAAACCTCCGATACAGGGCAGAAGGCCCTTAACTGGATGGATGTGTTCCGTATTTCGCACCTGCCAATAGTCAATAACCTTGATTTTCTTGGCCTCATTTCAGATACAGATATCTACGACCTGAATGATCCTGAGCAGCCCATAGGTAATCATAATCTCTCCCTGATAAAACCTTATGTAAGGCTTGACCAGCATATATTTGATGTGATCAGCCTGGCTGCGAGGCTTAAGCTGTCGGTAGTGCCTGTTCTGGATGACCATGATCACTTCAAGGGAGTGATACTGGTGAGTGACCTTATTGAACATCTGGCCAACATGTCCTCTCTTAAAGAACCCGGCGGGCTTATCGTCCTCGACATACTCCAGAATGACTATTCATTGTCGCAGATAGCCCAGATAGTTGAAACCAATGATGCCAGGATACTTAACCTTTATATTTCGTCGCCTCCTGACTCAACCAGGATGGAGGTTACTCTCAAACTCAACACCAATAACCTGATGCCTGTTATCAGGACTTTTGAACGTTTTCAATATGAAGTGACTGCCTGGCATGGTGAGGAGGACGATATGGATAATTTCTATTCTGATCGTTTCGACTCTTTCATGCGTTACCTGGATATTTAAATTGATAATTGAATAATGCTTAAAGAAATTGCAATTTTCGGATCCGATAATGGTGGCCCCACTGCTGAGTTCCTGGACAACATCATAGTCTTACTGAAAACCCACCGGATAAAGGTATTGTTGCATGAAAACTTTGAAAGGCTTGTTAAGCCGGGCTCATGCACGATGTTCAGAAATTTATACACAGAGAATATCAAGCCTGATCTTGTACTTAGCGTGGGAGGTGACGGTACTTTCCTTGAAACAGTTTTGCAGGTAAGAGATTCAGGTATAGCTATTGCTGGTGTGAATGCGGGTAGAATGGGCTTTCTTGCCAATATCCATGATGACATAGCCGCTTCACTGGAAAAGATCGTCAGGCGTGAGTTTACACTTATCGATCGCCACCTTATAGAGCTGGTGGAACCATCAGGTGTAATGGGTTCATCAAATGTGGCGCTTAATGATATAAGCATACAGAAAGCTGATCTTAACATGATAAGGGTTAATGTGTTCGTGGATGATCTTTACCTCAACACTTACTGGTCGGATGGCCTGATAATATCAACAGCCACGGGATCAACGGCTTATAACATGAGCACGGGCGGGCCAATACTGACGCCAGCCGACAGGAGCATCATTATCTCACCCCTTTCACCTCACAACCTCAGTGTGAGGCCAATAGTGCTTCCCGGCAAGAGCTGCCTGCGCCTGGAAGTGGAAGGAAGAAGCCCGGAATACCTGGTGACCTGTGATTTCAGGTCAGTACGCCTTCCCTTTTTCAGGGAGCTCGTTATCAGGCAGTCAGCTTATACTATAAAGACTATCAATGTGGAAGGTCAGGACTTCTTCAGCACATTGAGAAATAAACTAATGTGGGGTGCTGACAGGCGAAATTAATATTCTTATGGAAAATTCTTTTAGGATAGTTATTAATGGATTATTATATTTGTATCAATAATAATTTATACATGTTGTTATGAAACGGGTTTTCCTGCTACTGTTACTGCTTGCTTTTATATACCCTGTTACTAACGCACAATTATGGAAGCTCCGGCGATATGAAATATATGGCGGGATAGGTACAGCCCAGATTTTTGGTGATATAGGAGGTTATAGCATTGGGGAAAATGCACTGGGACTTAAGGATCTTATGATAAAACAGACGCGTTTCAACCTGAAGGCCGGGATGCGATACAGGGTACAGGAGAAGTTTGCGCTCACATTCGACCTGGATTATGGTTTAATGAGTGCCTCGGACGCCAAGGGAAGCAATGAAAACAGGGGTTACGAATCTTCCATATCATTGTTTGAAACCATTTTTAAAGCTGAGTATTATTTCCTTAAAAATAATGCTGAAAGCAGTTACCGGTTTATAAAGGGTGAGAGGATGTTTAATTCAGTACTTGCAAGGCTCGATGGCTATGTCTATACCGGTCTTGGACCAGCATTTTACAGCGCAAAACCAAATGAGGCCCTCGAAGAACGTGATATTAAAAACTCGGGTGTTGCCCTGGCAATACCTGTGGGTGTGGGCTTTAATTACCTGTACAGGCCAAACTCCATGATTGGTCTGGATTTTGGGATGAGATATACCACTTCTGATTATATCGATGGATATACATCGCAATATTCAAGTCGCAACGACGTTTATTACTTTATGACTTTCGTTTTTACTCAAAAACTGAAAATATCGGAAAAAGGATTACCGTCTTTTAGAAAGTATTAAAGAAGTAATAAATTCGGAATATTGTTATTAATGAAGAGGTGCTTTTGGATTGTTATTCTGTTTATCCTTGCTATACCCCTGAACGCTCAGAGAAGTTCAGACTATGGGGTTTTCGGGGGGATTTCCTATTATATGGGAGACATTAACCCTGAAACTTTTTTCTATGGCTCATCCCCGGCAGTGGGAATCATCTACAGGTATAATTTTCATCCCAGGCATGCCCTTAGAACAAATATATTCTACGGAAGGATTAGGGGGAATGATCTTGATTTCAATAATGACTTCCAGCAGGCAAGGGCTGCTTCGTTCGAATCTTCCCTGGTGGAATGGGCTTTTCAGTTCGAATTCAATTTTCTTCCCTATACAACAACGGGCAGATGGTGGGATTATTCTCCCTATTTTGCTGCAGGTGCAGGGGCCTGTCTTGTGACCGGGGATGGCCTCACTCTTACTCCGGTTATACCCATTTCGGTTGGAATCAAAGTAAATATTCATAAAAATTTAGGATTAGAACTCGAATATGGCGCTCGTAAAACATTTTATGATAACTTTGACGGCTTAACCGATAATATCGACCCTGATCATTATACATGGACACATAATAATGACTGGTACATGTTTACGGGGGTGACCTTTACCTGGAAAATGTTCCATAAGCTGCTCACTTGTCCGGCATATGATGATTACTGGGATGATAGAAAAAGAAAAAGAAGATAATGTCTCTTAAGAAGCAGTTAGATCTTAAATCCCTGCCAAGGCATGTTGCCATAATCATGGATGGCAACGGGCGATGGGCATTGCAGAAGGGCATGGACAGGAACTATGGCCATAAAAAAGGTGTAGATGCCGTCAGGGAGATTATTGAAACATCAGCCGAGCTGGGAATTGAATATCTTACATTGTACGCTTTTTCCACTGAAAACTGGAACAGGCCGTGGGAAGAAGTGGAAGCGCTGATGGAGCTGATGGTCAATTCACTCAATAATGAAACAAAAAGGCTGGTAGATAATAATATTGTCCTGAAAATTATCGGTGACATTGACAGGTTATCTGACGGGGTGAGGAAAAGCCTTGATTACACCCTTGAACAAACATCAAAATGTAAGGGCATGACCCTTATTGTTGCCCTCAGCTACAGCTCACGCTGGGAGATGGTTAAAGCGGTGAGGGATATAGCTTATAAGATTAAGGAAGGAAAAATCGACCCTGCTAACATTGACGCTAAAATATTTGAAAATTATCTGACTACCAGGGATATACCCGATCCCGAGCTGCTTATACGTACAAGCGGTGAAATAAGGATAAGTAACTTCCTGCTCTGGCAGATTGCATATTGCGAATTATACTTTACCGAAACACTTTGGCCTGATTTTGGTAAAGAGGAATTATATAAGGCACTGGCTGAATATCAGAAAAGGGAAAGAAGATTTGGAAAAACAAGTGAACAGGTGCATGAAAACGGAAACTGATATGTTAAGAAGATTCTCAATATCGATTATTATTGCTATATTTTTTATTTCCATCCCTGACCTGCCTGCTCAGGAAAGAACCAGGATAATGGATTATATGGATCCCGGGGAATACGTGGTGGGTGATATCAGCGTGTCCGGTGTCAAATACCTTGATAAAAACGCTATAGTGGGCCTGTCGGGAATAAGGAAATATTCCAGGATACTGGTACCTGGCGATGTCATTACCAATGCCGTTGAGAAACTCTGGAGCCAGGGCCTTTTCTCCGATGTGAAAATTACAGCTACGGAGATACGTTCAGATACAATATTCCTGGATATATACCTGGGCGAAAGACCCCGTATATCATCGGTTGATTATTTCGGGATCAAGCAGAGCGAAATACAGGACATAACGGAAAAAGTCAACCTTATCAGTGGAAGCCAGGTAACCGACCATGTGCTGTCAAGCACAATAACAACAATAAAGGATCATTTCATTGAGAAAGGCTTCCTCAATACTGACGTGAGGATTGTCCAGAAAGATGACCCGGCAAACCCTAACAGCATAAAATTGAATGTGCATGTCGATAAGAATGACAGGGTAAAGATCAGTGACATTGTATTCGAGGGTAATGAGGCATTCTCTGATAACAGGCTACGCAGGGTGATGAAAAATACCAAGAAGAAAAACCTTAATATCTTCAAATCTTCCAAGTATGTGGAAGATCAGTATGAAGAAGACAAGGAAAGCCTTATCCAGTTCTATAATGAGAATGGCTACCGCGATTTCAGGATCCTCAATGATACCATTATGGATGTGTCTGAAGACAGGGTGCTGATGGCTATCATGGTGGACGAGGGGGGCCAGTACTACTTTGGTGATATCGATTGGGTGGGTAACAGCATTTACCCCAAAAGACTGCTCTCACAGGTGCTTAATATCAATGAAGGTGATATTTATAACCAGACACTGCTCGAAGACAGACTGCAATATGATGAAGACGCCGTATCATCACTCTACCTGAACACAGGTTACCTGTTTTCCAGCCTTGTTCCCGTGGAGACTGATGTGGAGAACGATTCTATAGACCTGGAAATAAAAGTACATGAAGGTGAACAGGCAAGGCTCAACAGGGTTATCATTAAGGGAAATACACGTACCAATGAGCATGTTGTCAGGCGCGAACTGTATACACTGCCCGGTGATCTTTTCAGTAAGGAAGCCATCATAAGGTCGGCACGCCAGATAGCTGTGCTGGGCCATTTTGACCCGGAGAAGATCAATCCGCAGCCACTTATGAACCCTGCAGAAGGAACCGTTGACCTGGAATACCCGCTTGAAGAAACAGCCAATGACCAGTTTGAAATCTCGGGAGGCTGGGGTGCAGGTATGCTTGTGGGTACAGTGGGAGTGAGGTTCAATAATTTCGCCATGAAGAATTTCTTCAAGCCCTCTGAATGGAGACCATACCCGAGCGGTGACGGTCAATCACTGAGTATCAGGGCCCAGTCAAACGGAAGAATATACCAGTCGTATAATATCTCATTCATGGAACCCTGGCTGGGTGGCAACAAGCCCAACTCCTTTACAGTGTCTGCTTACAGGTCCCTGATGACCAACGGGGACAGGAGAGGAACAGAAAGCAGGCAATCGATGATAATTGACGGTGTTTCAACAGGCCTGGGTAAGCGCCTTTCATGGCCTGACAGTTACTTTAACCTTTACGCCGAACTGGGGTACCAGAGGTACAGCCTGAATAATTATGACTATTATAATTTCCTGTTCAGGAACGGTAACGCCAATATGCTGTCACTTACAACAAGGATTACCCGTTTCTCTACAGCACCAAGCCTTATATACCCGCGCAGGGGATCATCCTTCAGCCTTTCGCTGCAGATAACCCCTCCCTATTCATTGATTAACGGCAAGGACTACTCCGATGTCACCGACCAGGAAAAATATAAGTGGATAGAATTTCATAAATGGGTCTTCAAAGGGGATTACTACTACGAACTGTTTAATAAATTCGTTTTGAATTCAAGAGTTTCCTTCGGTTACCTGGGCAATTACAATAAAGATATCGGACCATCACCTTTCGAAAATTTCTACGTGGGAGGTGACGGTATGACAGGCTACAGCTTCTATGGACGTGATGTCATAGCACTGAGAGGATATGAGAACGGAAGCCTTACACCCACAATCGTCAGGGATAATAAAAGGGTATATGTGGGTAATGTATATTCAAAACTTACCTTCGAACTGAGGTACCCGATAAGCCTTAATCCACAGGCAACAATTTACCTTCTTACCTTTCTCGAAGCGGGTAAGGCATGGTACGAACTTAAAGAATTTAACCCTTTCAAGATGCACAGGTCAGCAGGAGTGGGATTACGTGCTAACCTGCCCATGTTCGGACTACTGGGCATTGACTGGGCTTATGGTTTTGACCCTGTACCCGGAATGGATGTACACGGGTCACAGTTCCATTTCGTAATGGGACAGCAATTTTAGTAACTAAAAATTATCAGTCATGAAGAAAATAACATTAATCTTAACAGCTTTGATATTCCTGGCCACAACAGGCATGGCCCAGAAATATGCATTCGTCGATACTGAATATATCCTCAACAATATCCCTTCCTATGCAGCAGCACAGGAAAGACTGGATGAGATGTCAAAACAATGGGAACAGGAGATTACTGACGCCTATAATATGGTTGAAGAGATGTATAAAAACTACCAGAATGAAGTAGTGTTGCTCTCACGCGAAGCAAAAATACAACGCGAAGAGGAAATAATTAATAAGGAACAGGAAGCAAAGGAACTTCAAAGCAAATATTTCGGGGTTGAAGGTGAACTGTATACCAAGCGGCAGGAGCTGATACAACCTATACAGGATGAAATATATAACGCTGTAAAAGAAATAGCGGCAAGCGGTAATTATGCGGTTATTTTTGATACCTCGGCCGGAATGAATATGTTGTATACAGATCCGCGATATGATCTTAGTGATGAAGTACTTGAAAAATTAGGTTATAAGAATTAATTAACTACATTTGCAGCATTAAATTAAACTAAAAAGAGAACGATGAAAAGATTAATTGGATTACTGGCATTAGCGATGATTTTTTCCATAAGCCAGAATGCAAGCGCGCAGGAATATAAATTCGGACATATCGATTCTGACCAGTTGTTCACTATAATGCCGGAGAGGGATAGCATTATTGCACAGATGCAGGAACTGCAGACTGAACTGCAGAACACGCTTGAAATAATGCAGGTTGAATACAATAATAAGCTGAACGATTATACCAACGAAGTAGATAAACTTTCCGATCTGGTACGCCAGACGAAAGAGGAAGAATTAATGGGACTGCAGCAGAGAATAACAAATTTCCAGCAGAATGCTGACGGCCAGCTTCAGAATAAGCAGGCACAGCTTATGCAACCTGTTGTTGCAAAATTTGAGAAAGCTATTAAAGATGTGGCCAGGGAAAATAACTTCACCTATATTTTTGACCTCTCAAGGGGTTCGATCATCTATTTTGATGAGGAAAAAAGTGAAGATATAATGGAAAAGGTAAAGGCCAAACTCGGGATAGAGTAAATTTTTTCACTATAATACAGGTGACCATCCACCGCGGTTGGTCACTTTTTTATTATGAACAGCCTTAAAAACAAACCTGTAGGGGTTTTTGACTCGGGAGTGGGTGGTTTAACGGTAGCCCATGCTATCAAGCAGATCCTGCCTGATGAGTCAATAGTGTACTTTGGCGATACGGCCCACCTTCCCTATGGAGACAAGTCAGAAGGAGCAATAGTTAACTACAGCCGCAAAATTACTGAATTCCTGCTGGATCATGGGGCCAAGGTTGTTCTGATAGCCTGTAATTCAGCTTCTGCTTCAGCTTATTCAGTACTGGAAAAAGAATATGGCAGGAAAGTACTGCTGCTCGATGTAATAAGCCCTGTTATAGAATATATTGCATCAAAAAATTATTCCACAGTTGGTGTGATCGGGACAAAAAGAACAATAAGCAGCGGATCATATGAAGCGGGCTTCAGTGAAAAAGCACCCGGAACCAGGATCGTTTCACTGGCCACACCCCTGCTAGTGCCAATGATTGAGGAGGGATTTATTTTTGACGATATATCAAATGCAATAATCCGGGCCTATCTTTCTGATACAAAACTGGCGGGAATACAGGCACTGGTCCTTGGATGTACCCATTACCCACTGATAAGGAACCAGATAAGCAAATTTTATAACTTCGATATTGAAGTGGTTGATTCAGCAAGGGTTGTGGCCATGGATCTGCGCGACAAGCTGGAAAGGAATAATCTCCTGACCGAAAACCAGGGAAAGCAGACCGATAAGTTTTTTGTCTCTGATTATACAACATATTTTGAAAAAATAGCCAGGATGTTTTTCGAAGGTAGCGAAGTTAACCTGAGCGTTGCCGATATCTGGGCCTAAAACATTGAAAAACATGACTAAAATCATGTTCAAAAAAATGTTGATTTATTGAATTTTCACAAAGTAATTTAGTTAATTTTGTACCAGGATCAACCGCAATTTTTTTAGAGTATCGAAACCAGGACAAAAAGGTATACTTAGCACTCCCTGATGCATATGAAAATCAACGGTCTTCGTATGCATTTATTTTTAAACACTGTTGGACGGTTCTTTTTAATAATTTTTTAAAACATAAACATGAGCAAGAGCGAGCGTGTCATCGAACGAGACGATGTTGTAATTCGTTTCTCAGGAGATTCAGGTGACGGGATGCAGCTTACCGGAACTTTATTTTCAAATACTTCTGCCCTTTTTGGCAACGACCTGTCAACCTTCCCGGACTATCCGGCTGAGATCAGGGCTCCACAGGGTACAGTGGGTGGCGTGTCGGGGTTCCAGGTGCATGTGGGTCAAACAGAAGTATATACACCCGGTGATTATGCAGATGTACTGGTAGCAATGAACCCGGCAGCTGTCAAAGCAAATGCCGGATTTATCCGTGAAGGTGGAACCATTATTATTGATGAAGACAATTTTAATGAGAAAAATATTCTTAAAGCAGGATACAGGGAAGATCCCATAAAGGAAGATAAACTCGATCGCTTCAATATCATATCGGCCCCGATCAGTACCCTTGTCAAGGAAGCACTTAAGGATAAAGGCCTTGATCCGAAAACCGTGGTACGAACAAAGAATATGTTTGCGCTGGGTATGGTATACTGGTTGTTCGGGCGCGAGCTTGAGTACACTGAAGAATATTTCAAAACAAAATTTAACAAACGCCCAAATATTATTGAGGCTAACTCAATCGTGTTGAGGGCCGGCTATAATTATGCAGAGACCATAGAGGCCATGCCTCCCATATATAAGATCAAACCGGCAAAAATAGAGAAAGGTCTGTACAGGACAATAGATGGCAATACAGCCACATCATGGGGATTGCTTGCTGCCGCGGAGAAATCCGGACTTGACCTCTTCATAGGCTCCTATCCAATCACCCCCGCAACGGGTATACTCGAAGCCCTGGCCGCCAGGAAAGACCTGGGGGTAAAAAGCTTCCAGGCTGAAGATGAGATTGCCGGTATCTGTACATCCATTGGTGCCAGCTTTGCAGGCAACCTGGCTGTTACATCCACATCAGGGCCCGGACTTGCACTTAAATCGGAAGCCATAGGGCTGGCCGTTATGACGGAATTGCCCCTGGTGATAGTCAATGTCCAGAGGGGAGGTCCCTCCACTGGCCTGCCTACAAAAACAGAACAGGCCGATCTTATGCAGGCCCTGTATGGCCGTAACGGGGAATGCCCCGTTGTGGTTATCGCTGCCAGCACACCATCCAACTGTTTCCGCTATGCTTTTGAAGCAGCCAGTATAGCACTCGAGCATATGGTGCCTGTTATACTGCTTACCGACGGATTCCTGGCTAACGGATCCGAACCATGGAAAATACCTTCCATGGACTCACTGCCTGAAATTAAACCGCCATTTATAAAGGAAGGTGATGATGAATTTATTGCCTATGAAAGGGATGAGAAAAAACTGAGCAGGAAATGGGCGGTGCCTGGAACAAAAGGCAGGGAACACAGGATAGGTGGCCTGGAAAAAACAATCAGGGGCACCGTATCCTATATCCCGGAGAACCATGAGCACATGGTGAAGATGAGGGCTGAAAAAGTGGCCAGGGTGGCAGGCAGGATACCTTACCTAAAAACTTATGGCGATGAACAGGGCGAAATGCTTCTGATAGGCTGGGGTGGCACATACGGACACCTGCTTACTGCCGTAAAGGAAATGAGGAAGGAAGGGAAAAATATCAGCCTCGCTCATTTTAACTATATTAACCCCCTGCCGGCCAATACCGCTGAAATATTCAGGAACTTTAAAAAGCTG
This sequence comes from Bacteroidota bacterium, assembly GCA_051748705.1. Classification (GTDB taxonomy): domain Bacteria; phylum Bacteroidota; class Bacteroidia; order Bacteroidales; family VadinHA17; genus UBA9300. The sequence goes on from JBNJHQ010000020.1 coordinate 17,517, forward strand.
GTTGTGGCTGAACTGAATGCCGGACAATTTGTGAGATACCTGAGAATGGAATTCGAGGATTTCCACTTCAAACAGATAAATAAAGTGCAGGGATTGCCTTTTACCTGCGAAGAAATAAAGGAAAAATGTACCAAGCTAATGGAGGAATAGAACATGGCTGAAGAAATAGTTGAACTTAAACCGAATGATTTTAAGAGTGACCAGGAAGTAAGGTGGTGCCCGGGTTGTGGTGATCATGCAATACTCGCCGCTGTTACCAGGGCCCTGGCCGAACTTAAGATACCGAAAGAAAAATATGCCTTCATATCAGGTATAGGATGCTCCTCCCGCTTCCCTTATTACATGAATACATATGGCTTTCATGGTATACATGGGCGTGCATCAGCAATAGCAACCGGAGTGAAGGTGGCAAATCCCGACCTCAGTGTATGGCAGATAACCGGCGATGGCGACGCTATGGCAATAGGTGGCAATCATTTTATTCATTCTATCAGGCGTAATATAGATATCAATATTATACTTTTTAATAATGAAATCTACGGTCTTACCAAAGGACAGTACTCACCCACCTCAATCAAGGGAGCCGTTACAAAAACATCACCCTACGGTACCGTTGAAGAACCCTTCAACCCCGGTGAACTGGTGATAGGGGCCAAAGGCAAATATTTTGCCCGTACCATCGATTCCAATGTGCAGCTCTCAACAGAAATTTTTAAACAGGCTGCCCTCCATGAAGGAGCATCGGTTGTTGAAGTACTGCAGAACTGTGTAATCTTTAATGATGGTGTGCATAAACTACTTAGTGACAGGGAGACAAGAGACGATAATACAATTGTACTCAGGCAGGGCGAACCAATGATATTCGGGAAAAACAGGGATAAAGGACTTAAACTCGACGGACTGAAACTGAAAGTGGTTAAACTGGGTAATGGAATAAGTGAAAAGGATATCCTTGTACATGATGCCGAAGAAAATAACCCGGGCATGCATACCATGCTGGCCAATATGAGAAATCCGGGCTACCCGGTGGCCCTGGGAGTGATAAGGTCAGTTTCTGCCCCTACATACGACATGGCCGTGCAGGGTCAGATAAGAAAGATGAAGAAAGACAGTAAAATAAAATGTATGGACGACCTGCTCAGGTCAGGTTCTACATGGGAAGCAAAATAATGCCCGGAAGGCATTATCAAAGGAAGGTGTTCTGCGGGACACCTTTTTTTTTATTTGATAAAGAGGTATCTTTAAGTAGTTTAAAAAATACTTCTATATGGATACAACAGGTCAGGATAATGGATATAAGCAATTATTGCAGGAACAGAAGGAAAGGCTTAAGGAGCTTGCATGTATTAACCGTACAACCGCAATCCTTAAAGAAGGGAAATCCATCGATGAAACGCTGCAGAATGTTGTTCATTCATTGCCCCCGGCATGGCAGTACCCTGAATATACAGTGGCAAGGATTACCTATGGGAACAAAATCTTTATGACCACAAACTTCGAGGAAACCAAATGGGTCCTCAGTCAGGAATTCACAACGATCAATAATATAAAGGGTTCACTGGAAATATTCTATACCAGGGAATTCGAAAAGCTTGACCACGGCCCCTTCCTCGAAGAGGAAAAAGACCTTATTGAAAATCTTGCAAGCCTGCTGACAGGATTTATTAACAGTATACAGGCCAGGGAAATGATGAATATTCCCGAACCTGTTGCTCCTGATGAAAAGGTAAAACCAGGTACTTCATCGCGGCAGCTCCTTCAGCGCTTCCTCGAACGTTATAATGCCGAACGAGATATTTTCCATGACCTGATGCCCTTCAAAGTGAAGGAAATTTTACTCGTTGCCAACCTCTATGATGCCTATTCAATAGAGGGCGAAGGCAGGTTCTCCGAGTATATTTTCGGCGAATATCACCAGCTTAACCTTACTTCAATGCCCAGGGTTACAGGTGTTTCAGGATTGGATGAGGCAATGGAGAGATTGAGATCAAAACATTTTGACCTGATAATAATAATGGTGGGTGTGGAAAAGGAAAATCCCATGAAGCTGTGCAGGAGGATAAAACAGAAATACCCTTATATACCAACATTTTTGCTGCTCAGTAATCCGGGCGATGTGGCTTTTGTTAAAAAGAAAAAAGCCGGCGGCCTGCCCTTTGATGACTATTTTGTCTGGACCGGTGAAACAAGGGTCTTTTTTGCCATGGTTAAACTGCTGGAAGACAGGGTAAATGTGGAGAATGATACCAGGAAGGGACTGACAAGGGTTATTCTGCTGGTGGAAGATTCAGCTGAATATTATTCAAGTTACCTGCCCACTCTCTATACACTGGTGATGGAACAGACCAAGCACCTGATTGAAGATGTAAGTACCGATGAATTGTATAAGGTGCTTAAGATGAGGGCAAGACCAAAAATATTGCTTGCTACAAGCCATGAGGATGCAATGGCAATATTTGACAGGTATAAGAATAATATGCTCTGTGTTATTTCGGATATGAGATTTCCAAAGGGAGATACTCTGTATGACAAAGCAGGATTTGAATTCATCCAGTATGTTAAGAATGAACTGCCTAACCTGCCTGCTGTATTACAATCATCCGACCCAGATAATACAAAATATGCTCATTTACTCAAGTCAAATTTTATAAATAAAAATTCACAGAGCCTCCTGCAGGACCTTAAATCATTTATCAATTATTACCTTGGTTTTGGCCACTTCGTCTACCGCGACAATATGGGAAGGCAGATTGCCGTTGCCAAATCAATGAACGAGTTCGAACAGTATTTAAAAACCATTCCTGAAGATTCGCTTGTCTACCACGCAATGAAAAATCACTTCTCACTCTGGCTTATGGCCAGGGGAGAAGTTAAGATTGCAAAGATCATTAATCCCATGAAGATAAGTGACTTCACCAGCCTTGGTGAACTGAGGAATTTCCTGCTCGACCTTATCTCAAAGCGCAGGCGTGAACTGGATAAGGGTAAAGTGGTGCACTACGTTGAGTCGGCAGCTATAGATGAAACAAATGTTGTGAGCCTGGCCAGCGGCTCCCTTGGAGGAAAGGGCAGGGGACTGGCATTCATTAATACCCTCATCTATGGTTTTGAGCTGGGGAAACTCACACCGGGAATTAATATTAAAAGCCCTGTCACTATTATTATCGGAACCGATGAATTTGACCTGTTTATTGAAACGAACAAGCTGAGGCAGGTAATCAAGGAAGAGAAAGATTATGAGCAGCTGAAAAGGAAATTCCTGAACAGTAACCTTTCCTATAACCTGGAGAAGAAGCTGAGATCATTTATGAAGATGATGGACAATCCCATTGCCATACGCTCTTCAAGCCTCTTCGAAGACTCAATGAGCCAGCCATTTTCGGGAATATTCGGTACCTACCTTCTTCCGAATAACAACCCCGATTTTGACACCAGGCTCAGGCTGGTGATGGATGCCATAAAGCTGGTCTTCGCCTCTATCTATTCCAAAAGCGCCCGTACATACTTCGAAGCCATTAATTATATGATTGAACAGGAAAA
>JBNJHQ010000021.1:0-21041 GCA_051748705.1 Bacteroidota bacterium
ATAAGATGACCTGATTTCTGCAACTTTACCGGCCAGTTCCTCGAAAACACCGGGTGTCATATCTGTTTCCACGCTTGACTTTAAAACAGTAATATTTGTCTTTTCATCAATTTCAGGCGTGATATCAGTTGTTTTGATATTGATTTTGTCAAAGATAGTCTTCATCTCTTCCATCTGTGTTATTATTTCCGGCACAGAGGGATGATCATCATTCTCTCTCAGTAGCTGAAGCATGATACCAATTGACAGTTTCTGGTCGATAATCCTTCCTACCAGCTTATCCTTGTCAAACTCTTTCATGTCGACAATCTGGGTTGCAATGTAAAGACCTTCCATCCAACCCCCTACAAGAACTATAGAAGCTATTGCATGCTGTTCATTATCCTCAAGGTAGGAACTTGAATTGAGAAAGGTCTCGGAAACAATATCCAGTATTACATCCCTGTTATTAATATTTTCCTCAAGCCTTTGAATTGTTTGTTCATTAATGGCATCGAGTATACCGAGGCCATCGGCCATTTCCCTGGCAGCAGACATATATTCAATAACCAGCTGTGTCTGGTCATAAAGGCTTGCAAAGCTCAGATCACAGGTATAAATACCGAGATTGAGGGCCATCATCTTATTTGTTGTATACCTGGTGGTATTTTCCGTGGCGTTCAATAATTCTTCATTGAAGCTCGCACCTGCCGATTTTATCAGCATTGCTGATTCAAGGGGTGATGGCAGGGAATAAAATATTTTCTTCGCCCTGTCAACACTCTCCAGTAGCTCTTCATCAACTTCTGTGATCTCCACAGGGACTTTCTTTTCCTCCTCTTTACCACCTGACTTACAACTGTTAAACAGAAGAGCAAAAGTAAAAACAGCTATAGATAAATATAGTGTTTTCAATAGTAACTTATTCTTCATGATTTATTGTTTAGTTTGCTGGTCTATTTTCTGCCCAATTTAGCACTAAATTTTTATTTTTCAAAGTAATGCAAAATACACTGAATAATATTGCTTCCAGGTTTCATCAATTATTCATTCATAAGCTGAGAAGTATTTCATGAACTGTGCCCTCTCATATTTTTTGAAATCCTTGAAATTCCTGTAATTTAACCTGCCCCTGAACTCATCAATGCTGTTAAAGCCTTTTGATTTCATCCACGATTCCACTGAAGCAAGCAATTCCCGGATATATTCATGTCCTTCACTGTAAAGTATGGAACAGACCTGCACTGCATCTGCACCGGCAAGCAGGTACTTCACTATATCATCACCCGTACGGACCCCTGTTGATGCAGAAATGCTCATCCGGTCATTGATAGCAGATGCCATACCCACCCACCTTAGAACATGTCTCTTATCATCACCACTGCTGAATACAGAAGCAGGTATAATATTCATTGAATTAATGTCTATGTCTGGCTCAAAAAACCTGTTAAACAGAACAACTCCGTCCACTCCCCTTTTATAGAGCTGATCGATAAGGTAGAAGAGGTTTGAGAAGCGCTGCCCCAGCTTAATTGCAAAAGGTATTTGCAGTGTTTTTCTCAATTTTTCCACCAGGTCAAGGTATATTTTTTCTGCTTTTTCAGGACTAAGCTTCTCATTAAGGGGCAGGAAAAACATATTTACCTCGAGGGCATCCGCCCCGGCTGATTGAATCTGTTTCGCAAAACTAATCCAGTCATCAGCAGTAACACAATTAATGCTCGGGATAATGGGGATATCAGTTGCTTCCTTGGCCGACCTGATAAGTTTCAGGTAGTTATCAAGTGAATGTGTTTTGGTATAATAAGCTATATAGTCTGAAGCTTCAGGGTAATCAGAATCACCCAGCAACTTACCGGACTGATAGTTTATTTGCTCTTCAAATATTGATTTCAGTACCACTGCTCCCGCGCCGTAATCCGCTGCAGCCTTGATTTTATCCAGGTTGTCACTAAGTCCGCTACTGCTCACAATGAGTGGGTTACGCATTTTTAAACCCATGTAACTGCATTCCAGGTTCATCATTTTTAAAATTTAATTATCTATTTTACAATATCTTGCTCCAAAAACCAGGGTTCCTATCCTTATCATGGTGCTGCCTTCCTCCAGAGCTACTTTATAATCACCCGACATTCCCATCGATATTTCACAAAAATTATTATCCCTGCTGAAAAAACGTTTTTTCAGGTCTTCATAAACTGATCTGAGAAAAATAAATTCTGATCTTACCCGCTCCATGTCATCGGTAAAGGTTGCCATACCCATAACACCACGTATGTTCACGTTTTTGAGTTCATCCGTCAGCCCTGATTCAATCATTTCAACCGCTTCCTCACTGCTAAAACCGAATTTTGTTTCTTCCCTGGCTATATGGAACTGCAGCAGGCAGTCAATTACCCGCCCGGCCTTGAGCGCTTCCTTATTTATTGCCCTCAGCAATTTTTCTGAATCAACTGATTCTATCAGGTGAATAAAACCGGCAATGTATTTTACTTTATTCCTCTGAAGATGGCCTATCATATGCCACTGTACATCAGAAGGCAGGTGTTCATACTTGCCAAGCAGTTCCTGCACCCTGTTTTCACCAAAAGCCCTGTGGCCTGCATTATAGGCCTCCATGATATCCTCAACCGGCTTTGTTTTTGATACAGCCACAAGTTTAACCTTTTCAGGCAATTCCTTTCTGAGGAGTTTAATATTTTCTGCAATTTCACTCATAGCGAATAAAGGCATAAAAGTAGAAAAGCCCCGGTTATAAACCAAGGCTTTCATAGCTATTTAAATTTTCAATCAAGCAGATGTATGGCAAGGCCACTTCGTAGCTTGGGCTCGAACCAGGTGGTTTTGGGTGGCATAATATTACCTGTATCAGCTATATTGATCAGTTGTTGCATCGATACCGGATAAAGGGCAAAAGCCAGCTTCATCTCCCCGCTGTCAACTCTCCTGCTAAGTTCATCCAGACCACGTATTCCACCAACAAACTCAATTCTTTTTGAGCGCCTCAGATCCTGTATATCAAGTATGGGCGAAAGCACCTGTTCAGTCAGTATTGTCACATCCAGGGAAGCAATGGGATCAGAATCGTCATACACTTCTTCTTTCGCCTCAAGCTTATACCACTTTCCCTCGAGGTACATGGAAAAAACATGCAGCCTTTCAGGTTTATAAATTTCATCACCCTGATCGCTTACCCTGAATGATTCTCCAAGTTTTGCAATGAACTGGTCTCTGGTATTACCATTGAGATCTTTCAGCAGCCTGTTGTAGTCTATTATCCGGAGCTGCTTATCCGGGAAATGAACAGCCATAAAGTAATTAAACTCTTCATCTCCGCTATAGCCGGGATTTTGCTCACGCTTCTCCTTGCCCACAAGGGCAGCAGCAGCAGTCCTGTGATGTCCGTCGGCAACGTAGGTATAGGCTACCTTCTCCCTGAACAATTTTTCAATTTCACTTATCACGTCCCGGTCATGTATAACCCAGAAGTGGTGACCAAAACCATCTTCAGCAACAAAGTCGTACTCAGGTTCCTGTCCGGAAACAATCTTATCAACAATGATATCTATCTCCTTCACCGCCGGGTAGGTGAAAAATACAGGTTCAATATTTGCATTATTGGTCCTTACGTGAACCATACGGTCCTCTTCCTTATCGGGGCGTGTAAGCTCGTGTTTCTTTATTACTCCATCCAGGTAATCATCAACTGAAGCACATGCCACAAGGCCATACTGTGTTCTCCCTGACATAGTCTGAGCATAGACATAGAATTTTTCTTCCTCATCCTGTACCAGCCACCCCTTATCCTGCCATTTAATGAAATTCTCGTAGGATTTCTGATATACTTCCCTGCTGTGTACGTCAATGTCTGCAGGGAGGTCAATTTCAGCCCTGGTAATATGCAATAAGGAATATCTGTTCCCCTCGGCCATGGCCCTTGCTTCATCTGCATTCATCACATCATAAGGCAGGCATGCCACCTTATGTGCAAGTTCCTTTGGCGGCCTCAGGGCCTTAAATGGTTTGACTATTGCCATATTTCAATTAATTATTTCTTATTTATTAACCCTGAATGTTTCATCACCCTTCTCAATAAAATCAACTATCTGGCTTGCAGCTGCAAGCCCGGCATTAATATTTGCCTCAGCTGTCTGGGCCCCCATCTTCTTTGGCGTAAAAAAGTACCTTCCCCCGTAATTAGACTCAATGTCACCACTGCAGTCAGGAGCGATATCCGAGATATAGCTGAAATCATCCCTCTCAGCAAAGACTTTCATCAATTCCGGCTCATTAATAACTTCTTTCCTTGCAGTATTTACCAGAACAGCATTTTCAGGCATCAGGGTAAGCAGTTTGTAACCTATCAGGCTCCTTGTTTCAGCATTGGCAGGGATATGAAGGGACACATACTGGCACATCGAATACAGATCCTCAACTTTAGCAAGTACTTTCACGCCATCTTTTTCAATATCCTGGTCTTCAACGAAAGGATCAAAAGCATATATTTCCATTCCGAAGCCATGAGCAATTTTGGCCATATACCTCCCTACATTACCATAGGCATGTATTCCAATCTTCTTACCCCTCAGCTCCGTACCGGGTTTGCCGTTAAAACAGCCCCTTGCGAGGTATACCATCATTCCGAAAGCAAGCTCCGCCACCGCATTGGAATTCTGACCCGGTGTGTTCATTGCAACAACATTATTGTCGCTGCATGCTTCAAGATCGATATTGTCATACCCGGCTCCGGCCCTTACCACTATTTTAAGTTTTTCCGCGGATTCTATCACTTCCCTGTCAATGTTGTCACTTCGCACTATAAGGGCATCTGCATCTTTGACTGCTGAGAGCAATTCTTTCCTGTCGGTATATGCCTCCAGCAGGCTCAGTTCATATCCTGCCTTTTCTACCACATTCTTTATGCCTTCAACCGCTGCAGGGGCGAAAGGCTTTTCCGTAGCTACCAATACTTTCATCTTATTGAGTGTTTTAATTATTTACTTCAAAATCTTTCATCGTCTGTACAAGTGCTTTCACACTCTCGACAGGCATTGCATTATAGAGTGAGGCCCTGAATCCTCCCACTGACCTGTGTCCCTTTATTCCGACCATTCCCCTGGAGCTTGCAAAAGACAGGAATTCGGCTTCCAGTTCCTTATAATCATCGCTCATAACAAAGCACACATTCATTATTGAACGATCATCCTCATTAACAACTGTTGGAATAAAAAGTCTGTTCCTGTCAATTTCATCATACAGCATGCCGGCTTTCTCCTCATTGATCTTCAGCATGGCTTCCACCCCACCTTTCTGCTTAAGCCACTTGAGTGTCTGTAAAGCAGCATAAACGGGTAATACAGGAGGTGTATTGAACATTGATTCCTTTTCGATATGTGTCCGGTAATCAAGCATTGTTGGAATTGGCCTGTCCACTTTGCCCAGGATCGATTCCCTGACAATAACAAATGTAACGCCTGCAGGAGCCAGGTTTTTCTGGGCCCCTCCGTAGATTATTCCATATTTTGAAACATCCACAGGGCGGCTGAAAATATCCGATGACATGTCGGCCACCAGTGTTACGGGAGAAAAGGGATCATTTCTTATCTCGGTACCATAAATGGTATTATTGGTGGTGATATGAAAATAATCAGCGTCTGCCGGTATTGTATAATCCCTTGGAATGTAATTGAAATTGGCATCTTTGGATGAAGCCACTTCAATCACCTCACCAAAGAAACCGGCTTCCTTTATTGCTTTTGTTGCCCATGATCCGGTATTTAGGTAGGCCGACTTAGCTTTCATGAGGTTCATTGGCACCATGGCAAACTGGGTACTTGCACCTCCACCAAGGAAGAGGACGTGATACCCTTCGGGTACCGAGAGCAATTCCTTGAACAATGCCTGGGCTTCATCCATTACGGCAATGAATTCCTTACTGCGGTGAGATACTTCCATAATGGAAAGTCCGGTGCCTGCAAAATCCTTTACGGCCCCGGCTACATTGTCAATTGTATATTGCGGCAGGATTGAAGGACCTGCATAAAAGTTATGCTTTTTCATCTGATCAAAATTTTGTGTTTGTAATTATGTTAAATATTATCATTTCCCACTGGGTACTCAAAAATCAAGATTAAACAATTTTTCCTCCTCCAGGTATGGAATTACATCTGTTGAATCCTGCCTGTGGCAGAATGGTATACAATCATCAAGTCCTTTCTCCCTCAACCTGCTTCTCTGGGCTGCCTTATCAATATAAGAAAGAATATCCTTTTTTGCAAGTCTCCACAGATCAAGTACAATGCTCACTGAATCACATGTTGAAGTAAATTTTTCACTATCCATGAGCCTGGCAGCAAGGGCACCTGCAAAGACTGAATCTTCGAGCGACACTTTGCCTTTCCATCCTGCGCACAGCAGTATTATATCCCTTTCCTGCTGCTGCAGCCACTTTTCAAGGCTGCCAATATTAAGGAAGGATCCTACAACCACCCTGTGGCACTTTGAAGCTACATTAATGGACATGGTCCCATTAGTGGTGCTGTAAACAATTGTCTTTCCCCTTACCCTTTCAGACGTGAAATTAAAGGGTGAATTGCCAAAGTCCGCAAAATCCTGAACATAACCGTCACGCTCGGCAGCAACCATGTATCCCTTTTTCTTATATTCGCGTGCCGTATCAAGGTCAGGCACTGGGATAATGCAGCCTGCACCATTGGCAAATGCATTACATATGGCCGAACTTGCCCTCAGTATATCAATAACAACAACAATGGCTTCCGGATCTGCATAAAGATCGAAAATTGCAGGGCTAAGACAAACTTCCAAATTATACCTGGTCATCAATAAAAAGTTATAGTACACACTATATTTATCCCTTATAAATAGGGAGTTTGACAATCTCAGCCTTAAGATCCTTATTACGTACCCTTATGTAGATCACGCTGCCTTCTTTCCAGTAGGCCTTTTTCACGTATCCCATGCCTATGCCCTTTTTCATCATAGGTGACATGGTACCTGATGTTACTCTTCCAATATTTTCCCCTTCAGCATTAACTATCTCATAATCATGCCTTGGGATACCACGGTCAATCATCACGAAACCCTTGAGCCTTTTATCAACACCTTCTTCCTTCTGCTTCAGCAGGTATTCTTTATCAAGGAAATCTTTCCCTTCCTTGAATTTTGTTATCCAGCCAAGGCCGGCTTCAATGGGTGATGTGCTGTCATCAATATCATTACCGTAAAGGCAGAAACCCATTTCAAGTCTTAAGGTATCGCGCGCACCAAGGCCGACAGGCTTTATCCCAAATTCCTCGCCCGCTTCAAAAACAGCCTTCCACAATTTGGCAGCATCTGCATTATCAACATAAATTTCACAGCCCCCGGCACCTGTGTAACCGGTGGTGGATAACAATACGCGGTCTATTCCTGCAAAGGGTATTTCCCTGAATGTATAATATTCCATGTCGATGATATTTTCATCGGTAAGTTTCTGCATGGCTTTCATTGCCAGGGGGCCCTGCACTGCAAGCTGGGCTATGGAATCTGATGCATTCTCTATGCCCTTGCCCGGTGAAATCCCAAACTTCTTTGCATTTTCAACACACCACTGCCAGTCTTTTTCTATATTGGCAGCATTGACTACCAGTAAATATTTATCCTCACTGAACATGTAAACCAGGAGATCATCAACGATGCCCCCTTTACCGTTTGGAAAACATGTGTACTGTACTTTCCCTTCGACCAGTGCCGAGACGTCATTGGAACAAATATATTGAAGGTAATTCAATGCTTCCGGGCCCGACACCCAGAATTCACCCATATGTGACACATCAAAAACGCCCACCTTTTCACGGACGGTAATATGTTCATCGTTAATGCCGGTATATTCTACAGGCATATTATAGCCCGCAAAGGGTACCATTTTGGCTCCTCTCTCTTCATGAAATTTTGTAAAAGCAGTATTTTTCATCGATAAATAGATTTTATTTTATTATACAGAATATTTTTTTCAATGTCCGGTTTAAGGGATGTGTTGACCGTCTTTTTTGACCTCCAGGGTATCAGGTACAGGCACAGTCCTGTTTCCCTTTATTAAGCTTGTGTCGACAAGGGGATAATCAGGGGTGTTGACAGGCTTTTTTACCATCATGTAAATATCATAGGCGCCACAACCCCCGGGCCGGTCGCTTGCCAGCCATGACTGGTTTCTATCAACTGCCGATCTCCTGTAAAAGATATCATTCGACTGTGAATTCACGGGTGGTCCCATATTAACAGGCTCAGACCATAGACCCAGCTCATCTTTAACCGACATATAGATGTCATAGCCTCCCATGCCCCCGAACCTGTCAGAACTGAACCAGATGGTATCTCCACCGGGGGATACATTAACCGATTCCTCATTTCGTTCAGAATTAACCGGGTCGCCAAGATTGAAGGGTTTTGTCCATTTATCTCTTCTGACCCTTTTAATATAATATATATCACCACCCCCGAGACCCTTCTTCATGTCACTGGTAAAAAAAATTTCATTCTCATCTTCGGTGATAGAAATAGAAGTCTCCCTGTAAATGCTGTTTATTTTAACAGCGGGTTTCTGCGGGCTTCCCCATTCACCGTCTTTATATTCGGCGCTGAGTATATCGCCGTTACCCTGGTAACCGGCATAAAGGTACATCCCGGTGCCCCCGGCATAGATGCAGAGTACACCTTCATTCAGTTCGGTGCTCAAATTATCGCCTGCCGGCCCGGCCGGATCCCAGTCATCATCACCCCTGGTAGCCACAAAAATATTCTCATCCCATTTCATATCCGCATTCTGCCGTTTTCTATTCTCATCAAGTGGCCTCCTGCTGGTAAAATATAATAACCTGTCGCCCCTGGTTGGTACGGGGGAATAATCATCATATTCTGAATTTATGTTTTCACCCGCATTTATCAACTCATAATCACCCTCTCTGTCTGACATCTCGATAGCCCTGTTACACTGGTTTATGTAGTTGTTTACGGCTGGATTGAAATTATCTGATCCATGAAACCTGTCAGAATACATATTATAATAGTCCATGGCTTTGCCATAATCGCCCCTCACATGATAAGCCTTCCCCGTTAACAGAAGGATGTCTTCCGTTACACCGGGTTTAAGCTCGTAGGCCTTCATAAAATAATCGAGCGCCTTTGCAGGATTTGAACCGCCCAGGTAAGTAATACCGATTTTATAATTTAACTCGGCATTGGCACTGTTATAATGATTGGCCAGGAGGTAACATAACACCGCCTCCGGGTACATTCCAACACCGGCCCTGTAGAGCTTATCTCCCTCCCTGATGTTTTTCCAGGCATCCCGGAAACCATCCTTCCCTGCTTTGAATTCAGTTTTTGACACCTCTACCTGGACCTGGCCGCAAAGGTCGCTTAGCGTGAATGCCAGCACGATTAAAAGGACAAATAAATGTGCTTTCATAGATAGAATGTTTTAATCTTTAAAAATAGTAATTTAATGGATGATAAAAACCCTGCCCGTAAAATAATTCCCCGATTGGGCCCCTCTTTTCGTTTTTTGCTATTTTTGTTTCTAAATATATCCTTGAAATATGGAGTTTAAGAAAGTTAATGTAGACTACCTTAATGAAGTATGTGCCAATTCACCGGATCTTATCAGGGAGATGATCGATATTTTCCGCTCCCAGGTACTGGAATTTAAGGATGAGATGGAACATCTCTATTCGGAAGGTGAATATTTTGATCTCGGACTGCTTGCCCATAAGGCAAAATCATCCGCGGCCATAATGGGAATGGAAGATCTTGCCGTCCGGCTCAAAGAGCTGGAAATAAAGGCCAAAGAAGGCGTTGAGCCTGAAAAGTATAAAGATTATATCGATAATTTTATCAGCCAGACCCGGCAGGCAATCGAAGAACTGGATAGCTACCTCGAAACCCTCTAAAAAATATTATTAATGATCATTGTTGAAAAGCTCGATAACAATATAGACCATGTAAGTTTTAACAGGCTGGAAAATTTAAACGCCACAGTGGCCGAGGATGTAAAATCTGAGCTGGGCAGGCTTTTTGATGTACCCAATGCCAGGATAGTGGTTGATCTTGAAGGTATAAAATATATCGACAGTTCCGGTTTCGGATGCTTCCTTTCAACAATGAGGGCTGCCAGGAATAATTATGGCGAGCTAAAGATCTGCAACATAGACCCTGAGGTGTTTTCCCTTTTCAGAACACTGCAGTTACACACTATAATGGACCTTTATGAAGACCTTGACTCATGTCTCTCAAGTTTCTGATTAATGACCCTCAATTTTATGATTCTTCCAAATTGCTTTTATCTTTGAGCTAAAGATTATTTATGGAAAAAATTGCATGGAAGCCCGGAACAATGATCTACCCTCTCCCTGCAGTCATGGTTAGCTGCGGTAAAGATCCCGGTGAATATAATATTATTACGGTTGCCTGGACAGGAACAATCTGTTCCGAACCGCCCATGTGTTATATTTCTCTCAGGCCCTCGAGACATTCATATGAAATAATCAAACGAAACCGTGAATTTGTTATAAACCTTACAACGGAAGAACTTGCCTGGGCTACTGACTGGTGTGGAGTTAAATCAGGTCGCGAGCATAATAAATTCGCAGATATGAAACTGAACACGCATAAGAGTATCGAGGTTGAAGCCCCGGCAATTGCCGAGTCGCCGGTAAATATTGAATGCCGGGTAAGGGATATTATTGAACTGGGGATCCATCATATGTTCATCGCTGATGTTCTTGCTATACAGGCAGATAGTGAATATTTTGACCCTGGTACAGGAGCTTTCAGGATGGACAGGGCACGCCTGATCAGCTATCAGCATGGGAAATATTACCTTACGGGTGAGATGATTGGAAAATTTGGTTTCTCCGTGAAGAAGAAGGAAAAGAAAAAGAAAAAGAAGAGACGGAACAATGGCCCGCAAAGGCCGGTATAAGCGGAGAGAAAATATAGTATTTAGGAAAATATGACATATTTTAGTACTTTCATTTCAAATTTTTGAAACCTTAACTTCCTCCATAGATGAGTGAAAAGATACTGAAAGCACTGATGCAGCTCTTTGCAATTATTGCAAGACCTGAGAGCAGTGAAAAAGACCGTAGAAGCGTTGTTGAAGCCTTTCTGAGAAGAGAGCTGAATGAAGAACTTGTAAAGGAATACCTTCAGTCATTTGATCTCTTCTACCATGAATCACAGGAGAAGCAAAAAAAAGGTGTCCTTAAGAAAAGACAATCAGCTGTTTCTGTAAGAATACTCAAGATTACCAACCAGATAAACTTTCAGCTTACACAGAATCAGAAAATAATTGTACTGGTCCAACTCTTTGAATTCTGTAAATCTGACAGAACAGAGGTAACGGATGAAGAACTGGAATTTATCAGGGCTGTGGCTGAATCGTTTTACGTCCAGGAATCTGATTTTGAACTCATTTCTGCTTTTGTGCTCAATGATTTCCAGGAGATGCCTGATTCACATCACATCCTCCTGATTGATAATAAGAAAGAAGCCCCGGGTGAATCAATCCTGCACATAAGCAACGATACCATCAAGGGGCAGATATGGGTTCTCGAAATTGCATCAGCCAACATGCATTTCATGAGGTTCACAGATATGGCTGAACTTTATATGAACGGGCAGCTCGTGCAGGAAGATAAAGTCTACCCCTTGAACCCGGGCTCATCACTGCGCGACCCCAAATACACACCCCTGTATTACAGCGATATAGCAAGCAGGTTCAGGAGAGAAGTACTGGAAGCATCGAGGGTGGTTTACGAGGTCAGAGACATAGACTACAGGTTCAGGACCGGGGATCCGGGCATACATAAAATGTCTTTTGAAGAAGAATCGGGCAGGCTGGTTGGTATAATGGGCTCATCCGGAGCCGGGAAATCAACATTGCTGAATGTACTGAACGGGATAAATAAGCCAAACAACGGCGAAGTGGTGGTGAACGGGATAAACATACACAGTGATTCTGAAAAAGCGGAAGGACTGATAGGTTATGTCTCGCAGGATGATCTCCTGATAGAGGAACTCACCGTATACCAGAATCTTTACTATAATGCCAGGTTATGCTTCGATAACCTTACTGAAGAAGAGATACATAAAAAGGTATCGGATACACTCCGCAACCTGGGGCTTCTCGAAATAAAAGATATGAAAGTGGGGTCACCACTGAATAAAAAAATAAGCGGCGGCCAGAGAAAAAGACTTAACATATCACTTGAATTAATAAGGGAACCGCCCGTACTTTTCCTGGATGAGCCTACATCAGGTCTGTCATCGAGAGACAGTGAGAATATCCTCGATCTGCTCAAAGAACTGGCACTCAAGGGCAAACTCCTGTTTGTGGTTATTCACCAGCCGTCGAGCGACATATTTAAGATGTTCGACAGGCTTATTATACTCGACACGGGAGGGTTTATTATTTATAATGGGGATCCCATAGAATCAATAATATATTTTAAACGCAGAACACACCAGGCAAACTATAATGAGAGTGAGTGCCACACATGTGGCAACGTAAACCCGGAGCAGGTGTTCAATATAGTGGAATCCAAGGTATTGGATGAATACGGAAAAGCTACGAACGTCAGGAAAATATCTCCTAAAGAATGGAATGAATACTATAAGGAACATATACTGGTAAAAGAGAGGAAACTGGAACCCGGTCATGGTGTTCCGAAGGTTGACTTCAAAACACCAGGCCGTTTCAAACAGTTTATTGTTTTTATCAAACGTGATATCCTTGCAAAGCTATCTGACAGCCAATACCTGATAGTGACACTGCTGGAAGCACCGATCCTGGCATTTGCTCTTGCCTTCCTGATAAAATACTTCGACGAGAGCGCTTCAAATGCCAAATACACATTGCTTGAGAACAGTAACCTGCCGGTTTACCTGTTCATGTCAGTTATTGTAGCCATCTTCATGGGCCTCACTGTCAGTGCCGAAGAAATCATCAAGGACAGGAAAATTCTTAAAAGAGAAGCATTCCTTAACCTCAGCTGGAACAGCTACCTCCTGTCAAAAGTCTCGGTACAGCTGGTAATTTCTGCCATCCAGGCCTTCGCTTTCGTGCTTGTAGGAAACGGCATAACTGAAATAAGAGGAATGTGGTTTGAATACTGGCTTGTTTTATTCTCCTGCTGGGCCAGCGCCAATCTCCTTGGCTTACTGATCTCAGACAGCTTTAAAACGGTGGTCACCATATATATGCTGATCCCCTTTCTTGTCATACCACAGATTATCCTCAGCGGTGTGATTGTTAAGTTTGAAAAGCTTAATCCAAATATATCATCACCCTCAACAATACCTTTTTATGGCGAGATGATCGTTGCCCGCTGGGGATACGAAGCACTGGCGGTTAAGCAGTTCAAGGATAACGATTATGAAAAGCAGTTCTATGAATACGACAGGTTGATGAGTATAGCAAATTATAAAAAAATATTCTGGTATAACGATCTCAAGCAGAGAATTAGCAACCTCGAAGAAGGGCTAAGCAGGAAACAGTTCGACGAGGAGTTTAAAAAAGACCTCCTTGTGCTGAGAAATGAAATAGCAAAGGAAATGAAGGCCGTGCCCCTCCTTGAATTCAATTACCTTGACCATCTGATACCTGAAAGGGTGACCGCCGACGCCATAAGCGCCGCCAGGACTTATATTGAAATACTCAATCAAAGCTATAAGAACCTGTACAATAAAAACTTCAATGAAAAGGATCTTATTATAACGAAAGCAATGAATGAAGATCCTGAAGCTTTCATTGAACTGAAGGAAAGACACTTTAATAAAAGCCTGGAAGAGTTTGTTACAAATGAAAAAGAGGAAAAAAGAATTATCGAATTTAATGGCGAGCTGATCCAGAAAATGGATCCCATATACAAAGACCCGGAACACCCATTCCTGAAGGCACATTTCTATGCCCCAAGAAAACAGTTCCTTGGCACTTATGTGGATACACTCTGGGTGAATATAATTTTTATATGGTTCTGGACCGTGGTAACCTACCTGGCACTTTATTTCAGGCTGCTGAAAAAGATACTTGACTCTTTTGAAGCATCCTCCGAGAGAAGTAAGGCAAGAAGTTATTAATAAACAAGGGGACTGCGCCTGCAGTCCCCTTGCTTATTATTTAAAAACCGATCCGGTACTTATGGTGATAAGTGTTATTCCATAATTTCAATCATTTCGAACGGAACTCTTATGATTGACTCATAATCTTCACCTGCCTCAAGCATGTCTTCATCATCCTCTTCATAATACCACTTAATCTCCACATCGTTCTTTGCTTTATGGATTATTTCCAGCTTTTTGAAAACATCAAGGATACATTTCGATGAACTGGTATTGAAATACTCCAGTTTCACTTCAACTGTGGTTTTGGGTAAGGGGCTGTCCTTGTACCTGTCGAGCCAGTCAACAAGAGGTTTATAAAACTCAACTGAATTTTCAGGTATTGATCTTCCTTCAAGCTTAAAAACACCATCATTTGAATCAAAATGAACAGTTGGTGTTTTAGGTGTTCCTTCAATAATGATCGGTTCCATATTAGTTTAATATTTTAATTATTAATTAGCAGTTAAAGAGTTTATATCTATCGACAAAGTGAAAAAAGAATAGTCTTCATTATAATCGAAAAACTCATAATCAAGCGTATTGCCTGTTTTACGTGCAATATCAACCAGTCCCAGGCCCCCTCCTCCCTTGGGAGATATCTTCTGGTGGTGCAGTATGAACTTATATATTTCCTTTATTTCTTTATTACTGGAACTGTTTATCTGATCCAGCTTACCGGCCAGTTTTTCGACTTTATCCTTTTTGATAAAATTACAGGTGGTAATATTATAGCCGGAATCAAACCTGTTAACCACTATTATACCAAATCGTTTCGATTTTTGGTCATTGAAATCTTTCGGAACAGGGTCTACGTGATGGAAAAGGTTCTGCAAGCTTTCAACCAGTACATTGTAGACTTTCTTTCTTATTCTTGAGGGATCGTTGGCCTCTTCTGTTTTTCGTTCAACAGAATCGAGAATCAGATTTATAACCTCTGAGCTTATATCACCCTTGTAGGAGAAAATAACATCATCAGTCAATAAGTCCTGGAAATAATTCTCTACATTAAAGCTCATCAGCTTTTGTTTGACGTGGTCAGGTTAATAACAACAGCAAATATAAAAAAAATCTCAAGTCCAAAAAATTTACCTTTACAGCATTTGATAAATTCAAAGTCTTAATAGATGAAATATCAATAATTTTACCATGAGCATTACTTTTTAGCCTTTTTGCTCCCCTTATACAGCTCATATTTCAATAGTTTAACTTCAATCTTACCATTATAAAGGGAGTACTTTGCTGCCGGCTTGAGCCCGATCCTTTTCAGGGCGTCAACGTTTGAACTTAACAACCATGCAGTGGAACCGTGATAAGCATGCTTCAGGCGCTCGCCTATTCCTGCATACAGGTCTTCAATACCCTCATCATCCAGCCTTTCACCATATGGGGGGTTCATTATTATGGTATATGCTATCTGCTCCGGGGCCTTTGATTCAAGGAAATCAGATACAGATAAACGTATATCCTCCTCCAGGCCGGCCTTCCTTATGTTCGATCGTGCTACTCTTATGTTGTGAGCTGAAATATCACTGCAAAATACAGGTCCCCCGAGGGGACGGATTTTTGCCTCCTCCTCCGCACAGATCCTCCTGAAAAGCTCATTATCATAATCCGGCCAGTTCATGAACCCGAAATGTTTCCTGAATTTACCGGGTGGTATATTCCCTGACATTAAACCAGCCTCAATGGCAATAGTGCCTGATCCGCACATCGGATCAAGCAGTGGCGTTTTCATGTCCCAGCCGCTTATCATCAAAATACCTGCTGCCAGCACCTCGTTCAGGGGCGCTTCTGTACGCTGTTGCCTGTAATTTCTCTTGAAAAGGGGTGTAAGGCTTGAATCGAGGCTCAGGTTAACCTGCTTTTCCTTTATATGGCAGTTAATTACAATATCCGGATTCCTGGTATCAACAGACGGGCGCCTGTTCATTTTCTTCCTGAACCTGTCAGCAATGGCATCCTTGAGTAATAATGCAGGATAAGCAGTGTGATTAAACAGGGATGAGTGCACCACTGGCACAACCATGAAAGTCTGCCCTACTCCCATAATGCTTTCCCATGGGTAGTTAAGTGCCCTGTCATAAAGATCCCTGGCATGACCGATGCCAAAACTGTGTAATGGCTTAAGGATCGAGAGTGCCGTACGCAAGCAGTAATTTGCCCTGTACATCATTTCCCTGTCCCCCTCAAAGCTGACAGATCGCCTCCCTTTAACGATATTGAGGGCACCCATTGCAGACAATTCTTCTGTTAAGACATCTTCCAGTCCATGCAGGGTTTTTGCCAGTAGAACATCCATATGTACTATCAGTTTCTCAGGAAAGAGACAAATTTATTACTGTCGGCTATTATTTCCAGGGCTTTTTCCAGGGCAATATCATCCTGGTTCACTATCTCGTAGTATTCAGACATATCCCATATATCCCTGGCTAACAAACCCTTAAGTATCTGTCTTATTTGTTTCCCGGAGATATTGTAATCATCTTCAACAAAACTGACACCCATTTCATTTCCCAGTTTAATAAGGTCAGCCATATCAGAATCCCTGAACGAAAAATTATCACGAAATTCTTCGAAAGTGCTATACTGCCTGTTAAGCCTGTTACGGTTATTATCCACAAAGTCGAGCGAGAATTGTGTAATTACGTTTTTATTCACCAGGTCCCTGTAGTAATCGGAATACTCACTCGTATCGACCGGGACAAATATATCAGGCATGATTCCTCCACCGCCATATACCTGCCTCTCATTTATGAGGGTATTGAATTTCAGTGAATCGGGGAAATTAATACTATCTGCTGACACAAGTTCACCGTTTGTGAATCTTGAATAAAAGTCGGTAATGTATTTCTCCACTCCCTTGTCATATGGTCGTTGAATCAGCCTGCCCGAGGGGGTGTAATATCTTGCCACAGTAAGTCGCACTGCCGAGCCGTCACCAAGGTTAAAAGCATTCTGAACCAATCCTTTCCCAAAGGTTCTTCGTCCTATTATCAGACCGCGGTCCCAATCCTGGATGGCTCCTGCCACTATTTCACTTGCAGAGGCAGATCCTTCATCAACCAGTACAATGACTCTTGAATCATTCATCTTCCCTCCTTCCCTGGTATAGAAATCCTGTCTGGGGGTTCTTAAACCTTCAAGGTAAACAATGAGTCTTTCCTTCTTAAATAAATGGTCGCATATCCTTATAGCCGCTTCAAGGTAACCTCCCGTATTTCCCCGCAGGTCAATAACCAGGTGTTGCATATTCCTGTCAATAAGAGTATTTACTGCATCATTGAATTCCTTCTCGCTCGTAAGTGAAAAATTACTAAGCTTAATATATCCTACGTTATCATCTGCCATATAAGCCGCCAGCAGGCTGTTAACCGGCAGTTCGTCACGAATAATTTCATATTCTCTTATACCGGTGCTCCCTCTCCTGAAAATGCCAATAGTAACCTTTGTTCCTTTGTCACCCAGCAGTCTTTTCCTGACACCGGTAGTTGTGATTCCTGTTCCCGCAACGTTTTCACCATCAATGGTAACAATGCGGTCTCCCGGCCGTAGTCCTGCTTTTTCAGACGGTCCGCCCGGCATTGGGGCAATTACCAGGATTGAATCATGCAGGACATTAAATTCTATTCCTATACCTTCAAAGCTTCCTTCGAGTCTCTGATTTATTTCCTCCAGCTCTTCGGCCGAAATGTATACAGAGTGAGGATCCAGGTTTTTAAGCAACTCAATTATAGCTTCTTCAGTCAGTTTAGCCTGGTCAACACTGTCAACATAGAATGCTTCCACGAGGGCCAGTGTGCGTCCGAACTTCATTGTCTGATCTGAGAACATCTGGCCCTGCACCTCAATTCCGGTTAGAATTATGATTGAAGCCAGTAGTATTGCGAATTTTTTGCTCATTTTAAATAGTCTTTTATTCCCATTCAATTGTGGAAGGTGGTTTCGAACTTATATCGTACACCACCCTGTTAATTCCTTTCACTTTGTTAATAATTGCACTGGATATCTGCCCCATGAATTCATATGGGAGGTGCGACCAGTCGGCTGTCATGCCATCGGTTGATTCCACTGCCCGCAGGACTATGGTATTTTCATAGGTACGTTCATCACCCATTACGCCCACTGACTGGACAGGTAAGAGTATTACACCAGCCTGCCATACCCTGTCATACAAACCATTGTTTTTCAGGCCCTCTATAAATATATCATCAGCTTCCTGGACCATTCTAACCTTTTCCCTTGTAACAGGGCCAAGTATACGGATTGCCAGGCCCGGTCCGGGAAAGGGATGGCGATTAATGATTATTTCGGGCATGCCCAGGGCCTTGCCCACTTTCCTGACTTCATCCTTGAAGAGCAGTTTCAGTGGTTCTACCACTTCCAGGTTCATCAATTCGGGCAGACCTCCCACATTATGATGGGATTTTATCGTTGCTGAAGGGCCGTTTACCGAAACCGATTCTATAACATCAGGATATATTGTCCCCTGGGCCAGCCACTTAACATCTTTCACTCTTGCGGCTTCCCTCTCAAATATTTCTATGAAGACTCTTCCAATTATCTTCCTTTTCTTCTCCGGATCGCTCTCCCCTTCCAGCTGGTCCATGAATTCATCAGCTGCATCAATATCTATTACATTCAATCCCAGTCCCTCGTAGGAATCCAGCACTTTGTATATTTCATTTTTCCGTAAAAGTCCGTTATCAACAAATATACAGGTAAGGTTATCACCGATAGCTTTATTGAGCAGGTAAGCTGCAACCGATGAATCCACACCTCCGCTGAGGCCGAGAACAACTTTATCATTGCCAAGTGTCTTTTTCAGCTCACTGATTGTTGCTTCGGCAAAGGAACCGGGAGTCCAGTCCTGTTTACAGCCGCATATGCCGAGAACAAAATTTGAAAGAATCTCCTTACCCTGGAGGGTATGGTACACCTCGGGATGAAACTGGATACCCCATGTAAGCTCTCCTTCTATATGAAATGCCCCCACGCGCACATCAGCGGTTGACCCTGTTACCTTATAGGTAGAAGGTATTTCCTCAATCGTATCACCGTGTGACATCCATACCTGTGTTCCGCCATCAATATTTTCAAACAGGGGATCATCATTGTCCAGGTAAATCATTTTAGCCCTCCCATACTCCCTGCTGTTTGAAGCATGTACCTTTCCCCCGTAAGAATGTGCCAGGTGCTGAGCTCCGTAGCATATTCCAAGCAGGGGCTTTTTGCCTTTAATATGCCCCAGGTCAGGTACGGGGGCACCTTTATCCCGTACAGAAAAAGGACTGCCTGACATAATAACTCCCCTGACATTTTCATCCGGTTCGGGGAAATGGTTAAAAGGGTGGATCTCACAATATACATTAAGCTCCCTGATACGCCGGGCTATCAGCTGTGTATACTGTGACCCGAAATCAAGTATTAAAATCTTTTCCTGCACTATGCTTTAACTTTGAGATTTGAAGTGCAAAGATAGTTATTCTTTTGCTTAGTGCTGCTTTAAACCAATCTGAATTACCAGGCCTTCTTCTGCTGCTAATGTGTCGGGGAATGTTCGTTTTGCTTCTTCCAGCAGGAGGTCTGTATCGCGGTACCTGGCTGAGAAATGTCCAATAACAAGTTTCATCACCCCGGCATCACGTGCTGTCATTGCTGCCTGCTCCGATGTTGAATGACCTGTCTTTGCGGCAAGTTCCCTGTTCTCTGAGGCGAATGTTGCTTCATGATACAGGAGATCAACATCCCGGACAAAATCAGCGAGTCTCCTGAACCAGGCAGTATCGCTGCAGTAGGCAAAGGATCGTGGTTTGGGAGGGTCTGTACTAATCTCCCTGTTAGGTATGACTTTTCCATCAGCACAGAGGAAGTCAGCTCCTTTTTTTATTTTATGTATTTCTGAAACAGGGATATTGTATTTACCTATCGCCTCCTTGATAATATTCCTCTCCCTCGCCTTTTCCCTGAAAAGAAAACCATAGGCAGGTACACGGTGCCTGAGCGGGAGTGAGAGAACAGACAATTTTTTATCTTCAAATATTTTAACCGGGTCTTTCCCCTGTAAACCAACAAAATCGATATCAAAATTCAGATGAATATCAAAATCTGCCAGGTGGGTAAATAAAATCTCCCTGAAGCTCACCGGGGCATAGAGCCTCAGTGGCGATTCACGTCCTGACAGGCTCATGGTAGAAAGGAGTCCGTACAGCCCGAACACATGATCGCCGTGAAGGTGTGATATGAATATATGGTGTATGCGGCCAAATTTTATCCTGTATTTCCTCAGCTGCATCTGTGTTCCTTCCCCGCAATCGATTAAAAAAAACCGCTCATGCACATTAAGCACATGAGCGGAAGGATATCTTTGTGAAGTTGGCAGGGCTGAACTGCTGCCCAATATGGTCAATTCAAAAACCACCTCAGGGGGAAAGGGCTTATGATATCATTTTTTCAGCATTCGCCACAGAATCTGTTATGTTCAGAACCGTGTCGAGCTGGGAAATTGTTATCAACCTTTCCACTGCATCATTCAGACCACAAAGCACAAATGTTCCGCCGGCATTTTTACATAGCCTGTTGGCAACCAGAATAGCACTGAGCCCTGATGAATCACAGTATTCACACTTTTCAAGGTCCAGTATAATATTCTTTTCACCTTTACCTGAAACCAGCACAAGCTCAGATTTAAGTGCGGGAGCAACATGAGTATCGAGCTTTTCAGTCTGGACCTGGATCAAAGTACTGTTGTTTTTGCTTTCAATATTAAAATCCATGACTTTCAAAATTTATTAGCTCTAATGTAATTATTTTTTCCCAGATTTGGAAGATTTGTTCTCTTTTTCTTCCATTTCTTCCTTAAGTGCTGCAAGATCAGATATATCCCCGAGGGTTGTTTTTTCCAG
>JBNJHQ010000022.1:0-14069 GCA_051748705.1 Bacteroidota bacterium
TTTCAAGGTCTTCCTCTATTTTCAGGTCGGGTACTTTCCTGTTCAGGTATGCTATCATTTCCGAGGCCCTGCCTGCTTCTTCGCTCATGGGGTAGAGCTCTGTTATTTTCACCAGTTCATCTTTCAGTTTTCTCTCACCTGCCGAGGGTCCCATTGCATATGCTTTCAGGAGCATGAATTTAGGTATGAGCTCTGAGTCAGGGAATTCATCTATTGCCTGCTCGCATATTTCTATAACCTTTTCCGTATTTTCATTTTTGTATTCCCTGAAGGCTTCATTATATATTTCTTCGGCCCTGTTTTCAATTTTTATTATTGAGTCCAGGTATGCCGGGTCGGATAGTATTTTAGCATAAGCACTTTCCGGGTATTTATCGATAAGCTGTTGTTTGTGTGCATTGGCCAGTTGCAGGTCGCTTTTTTCATTTATCCGGTAAAGTTTATACAGCACTTCCGGCATCCTTTCGTGGTCGGGGAACCTGTTCATAAACTGCCTGTAAGCTTCGTTTGCCTTCTCCCTGTTATTGAATGTTTCATTATAGACACGTGCTGCGTTGAAGAGGGCATCGGCTATCATGCGGTCGGATTCAGCCATAAGGGAGTCGTTCAGGGGCAGGTTTTTCAGGTAATATTCTTTTGCTTTAATATTGTTTTCGGGATCAAGGCTGTCGGCCGGTTGTTCCGTGTCGGCTCCTGCGGAAGCGTTGAAGGCCCCGGTAGCGGCTTTATTCCTTCGCCTCCAGTTATCTTCAAGGGCCCTGTCGCCCCACCTGTTCCTGAATTCCGTACGCCCGAAGGTCAGGGCCGATTGGTTATAGAAGTACCACTGTCCGCTAACATCGACCCTTTCCCTGAATCTTCTCTGGCTCTCATAGAATTCTCCCATATTGTACCTGTCATCGCCGGCCCTGGCAGCATTTCTTTCTTCGTCTTCGATTTTCCTGATGATCCCGTTTATAATGTTTTCAATCTCGCCCGGGCTGAGTGAAGCCACATACTGGAGACTGTCCTGTGTCTCTATTACATCAATGTACAACATCAGTTCATTGAGGTTCGCCGACCTTGTATGATACTCATCATATCCGGGGTAGTCACGGTCGAGGAAAGTGACTGCGCTGTCGTAATACATCTGTGAAAGGCCGAGGTCGGGTTCTTCATAATAGTGTTCGGCAAGCATCAGGTATGACCTGCCTTTCTGGTTATTATTGGAGCTGCTGACGGCTGCTGACTGCCTGTAATAATCTATTGCTTCACCGGTATTGCCTTCACGCATCGACAGGTTTCCGTGGGCATAGTATATCTGGTCGCGATATTCCCTGTTTTTGTCGTCGCGCAGCAGTTTATTCAGTTCTTTTCTTATATCCTGTATGTTTCCTGTTTCCACGTCAAAGACACCTGCCTGGTTTATCCGTGCATTGAATTCCATTTCGTAGGGAGGATTCAGTTTCAGCACTTCCCTGTAATACCTGGCTGCCTGTGCCGGCTTACCTGTTTCTTCGTACAGCCTGGCGAGTATGTAAGTGAACCTGTTCTTTTCTTTTTTAGACTGGAGCTTATCGATGGCTGCTGACAGTGCTTCGGTGGCTCTTTCATACCTGTTCTGCCTGCTGTGCATATCGGCCAGGGTAAGGTAATATTCAGCCGCTGTATGGGAGTCAAGCGAGCCGGGGTTCATCTCGCCAAGCAACCTGTTGGCCTCTGCATAATTACCCATTTCATTATATGTCCTGGCCAGCCAGACCGTTGATCTGGCCGCCATCTCTTCGTCATGGGTTTCGCGTATGTTATGCAGAAATGTGATCCTTGCGTTATTAAAATCATGCTTCATCAGGTAGGCTTTGCCCATCAGCAGGTAACTGTCGTCCACCCACTCATTATATTCTTTCCTGTCGAGGAAAGCCTGTTCCTTTTCACTGAGGTTTTCACTGTTATCCATTTCAGGCCTGGCGCTTATTGAATGGAGGCTTATCAGTTTTGATGCTTTATTTATCACCCTTTCCATGTCGCCCGTGGCTGTTCTGGCGGCATTCATATCGCTGTATTCAAAGATGGGCATCATGGTAAGATAATCGTCCTTATAGGCTTCCTTTATCCTTTCCATTCCTTCCCGGAATGACTCACTGGCATTAAAATAGATATTATAGTTGGATGTGAGGTTATGGTAGAAACGGCTGAGGCTGGTATTTTTCTCGACCGAGCATGAAGCAAGCAACAGGCCGGTGGCCAGCACAATATAAATACTATTTGACTTAAGATATTTTCCCAAATCAATTACTTTATTGTATTAACTGCCAAAAGGGGTAAATAGTATATTGAGGCTTCCGAATTTAACAAGGGTGATTACTAAACGGCAATTACCCCGGTAATTTCGGGAATCTCTTTCATCAGGGCCTGCTCCACCCCTCCCTTAAGAGTTTGCATCCTGAAGGGGCAGTCATGGCATGCACCTGTCAGTTTAACTTTCACCACAAGGTCGTCCGTTATATCAACAAATTCGATATCGCCCCCGTCTGACTGGAGGTATGGCCTGATCTTATCGAGTGTTTCCTTAACAAGCGAGTGGATCTTTTCCATTCTTTCTGCTTCCATATTTACTGTCAATGATTAATCTTTACTTTCTTTGTAGGGTCCTGTTTCCTGTTTCTCTCTTCTGTTGCTTCAACCAGTGCGAGGGCAAGCTTTTTAAAAGCCTCACCCGTGGCATCATCATTCAGGGCCACGGGCAGACCGCTGTCGCCGCTCTCACAGATACCCTGTACCACGGGTATCTGGCCCAGCAGGGGTATATTCATGTCTTCAGCAAGTTTCTTACATCCTTCCCTGCCGAAGATATAATATTTATTCTCCGGCAGTTCGGCCGGTGTGAACCACGCCATATTTTCCACCAGTCCCAGTACGGGCACATTAATTCTCTCGTTTCTGAACATTGATATACCCTTTATGGCATCTGCCAGTGCCACCTTTTGAGGTGTAGAGACAATAACGGCTCCTGTAACAGCCACTTCCTGGACCATTGTAAGGTGTATATCACTTGTTCCGGGGGGCAGGTCGACAATCAGAAAATCAAGCTCACCCCAGTCGCCCTGTCCCAGCATCTGCTTCAGGAAATTTGATGCCATGGGTCCGCGCCACACCACAGCATCATCCTGTGACACAAAATAGCCCACTGACAATATTTTAACACCGTATTTCGTGATCGGGACCACCACCTCTTTTTCGCCCTCTCTCCTGACACCCGGTCTTTCACTCTCTGTGTCAAACATTTTAGGGGCTGAAGGGCCAAAGATATCGGCATCAAGCAGGCCGGTTGAATAACCCAGTCGTGCCAGTGCAACAGCGGTATTGACGGCTACTGTTGATTTGCCCACGCCACCTTTACCCGATGCTATTGCAATAATATTCTTAACTCCCGGCACCATGTCCGATTCAAGTTTTTCTGTTTTAACCTTCGGGGCAGGGCCTTTTATATCTATCGATGAGATCTGTATATCATCACCGAATTCTTCCTTCAGTGCTTTTACGCAGGCATGCTTCAGGGATGAGGCCACCGGATCTTTCTGCCTGTCGGTCTTCAGTACTATCACTATTCCGTCCGGGCTGTGTTCGGCTTTTTCAACCATACCGAGTGATACAATATCTCCCTTGCCGGGGTATTTCACCTTTTTAAGTACATTAATTATCTGATCGCTTGTATACATGATATATAAGAATTAAAAGCTTGTTTTTATTTAATTTAAATAAGAACGCAAGTTTAAGGAATTTTTTCCTAAGCTCAAAGGACTAATCCAGTTCAATTGAAGGGTCCCAGAACATTTCCCGGAAATTTATTATCCTGTCATTTTCAATCAGTGCTCCTTCATTTTCCAGCAGCTGTTGCATGGTACCGGAATTGCCGAAATGGTGTTTGCCGGTGAGCAGGCCGTTCCTGTTTACCACGCGGTGGGCGGGTACATATTGTTCCAGTGTATGGCAATTATTCAGGGCCCAGCCCACCATACGTGCCGAGCCTGCAGTGGAGAGATACTTTGCTATGGCCCCGTAGGAAGTGACCCTGCCGTGAGGTATCATGGAGGTAACTTCATATACTCTCCGGAAGAAAGGCATATCATTCATCACCGTGGTCTTTTATATCAACAATGGGCCTTTCACCCTTAATCCTGAAGCAGACGTATGTAATTGCCTTTCCGGCATCCAGGAACATCTGTTCATAGTGAGTCCTGATAAGGAGCATGTCATTCAGAATTTCGCCCGAATAAAGGTCGGCTGTTTTCTCCACAAGCTCAAGCCCGTTCTCCCGGATAAGATCAAGGGTGTATTCATATAATTCATGGCTGTCTGTTTTCAGGTGTATGAGTCCGTCTGGCCTGAGAAAGGAGCGGTACTGGTTAAGGAAGCGCGGACCTGTAAGTCTTTTCTTGTTCCTTCTTTTCTTCAGCTGCGGATCGGGGAAGGTTATCCATATTTCATCAACCTCATCATGGCCGAAGAATGATTCGATCAGTTCGATCCTTGTCCTCAGGAAGCCTACGTTGGGAATAGCTTCCCTTATAGCTGTGGCGGCCCCGTTCCACATCCTTGCTCCCTTAATGTCGATACCGAGAAAATTTGCAGCGGGGAATTGCCTTGCCATGCCTATTGTATATTCCCCTTTACCGCATCCGAGCTCAAGAATTAAAGGCTTGTTACCGGCGAAAAAGTGTGTTTTCCATTTTCCTTTCAGGGCATGGTCTTTCCTGAACACATCTTCGAAACGGGGCTGGATGACATTGGGATACTTCTCCATCTCGGCCCATTTTCTTAATTTATTCTTAGACAAGGCTATACGCTTTTATTGTTTTCTTTTAATTATCTGTATTCCTATATCGCTCACACCCTTGAGATCCTGTTCTCTCATACCGTGGCGTATATTAAAAACATAGTTGCCTGTATCCGGGAATAAGACATTTGTTTTAAAGGGGACGGAAAGATCATTGATATCACCAAGTCCCGATCCGTACCAGTTTCCTTTCTCATCGGCCAGGAAATACTCAACAGTGTCTTTTATCCTGTAGCCTTCAGGGGATGTTGTTTCAACAAAGAGGAAGAGATTGCGGTAGGGGTATGAGTTAGTGGTACGTATAACAAGGCTAATGTTGTAGGCATTCAGGGTATCGCTTACCGGGGCACTGAAGCTTATTGTATTGCCTGCATTCCAGCTATAAGCGGGTATTTTTTCACTTTCGTTATAGATGCTTCCCTGCCGGCATGATAACAGGATTGAGGCGGATATAAGGAGTGCCGCTATAATTATAGCTGGCAGGTAAGAGCCCTGCTTAAGATTTTTTTCCATTTTTATTTCTTCTTTTTCCCCTTTTATGTTTTTTCCCTCTTGGGTCCCCCTTTTTCTCAAAGCGTGTGAGACTGTCGTTGCCCACCACATCTCCGAAGCTCATTGCTTCGATATTGTCATAAACATTATCAACCAGTTTGGCCGGTTTTTTCCCCTTACGGTTCATCTCCTGTATTTCTTTCACTCTTTCTACCGGGACGGCGATCATATTTACAGGGTTTTCCCTGTCGAATGAATACCAGAAGAGGCCTTTATATATTTCCATTTTCATGAACCATGCTTTCCCTTCCATTGATTCCAGTGGCTCTTTCGGGGGGAAGTGTTTTTGTTTATCGATATAACAGTCCAGTTCATAGTTCAGGCAGCATTTAAGTTTACCACACTGTCCGGCCAGTTTTTGGGGATTAAGTGAAAGTTCCTGGCACCTTGCGTGGGCGGTGGTGACTGACACAAAATTGGTGAGGTATGACGAGCAGCACAATTCTCTTCCGCATGATCCTATGCCACCTATCCTCCCTGCTTCCTGGCGTGCTCCTATCTGGCGCATCTCTATCCTGACCCTGAACTGTTCGGCCAGCACTTTTATCAATTGCCTGAAGTCGACTCTCTCATCAGCTATGTAATAGAATATTGCCTTTGTATTATCGCCCTGGTATTCCACATCCCCTATCTTCATATTGAGCTTCAGGTCCTGTGCAATTGTCCTTGCTTTGAACATTGCGGGAATTTCCCGGCCCATGGCTTCTTCCCATTTTTCTATATCCACGGACTTGGCCTTGCGATAGACCTTTTTTATTTCATCCGGCGGTGGGACTGTTTTAAGCTTTTTCAGATTAGATTTCACCAGCCTGCCCGTCATCGACACCCTTCCAATGTCGTGACCCGGAGATGCCTCAACAGCCACTATATCGCCCTCATTGAGCCTCAGCTTGTTTACGTTGCGGTAGAAAGCTTTACGGGTGTTCTTGAAGCTTACTTCCACGATATCTGTTTCAATGCCCGAATCAGGTATATCCGAAAGCCAGTTTATTGAATTAAGCTTGTTATCAAGCTGCCTGTATGTTGAACTTTCCGGGGTATAAATCTCCTCCTCATCTTCAAATCTTTTCTCCTCGTTGTCCATATGTCTTTTTACTTTTAATCTCCCACACTCAGGGGAGTGAATTTATATGGTGTATTTATCTTCTTTATTACAGCCGGTCAAATTTAATTATAATTTGACTTATTATCAATTATTAATGGTTTGTAAAGCGTTGACCTAACGGATAAGGCTGCTCAGCCTGAGGGCCAGGTCGAGGAAGATTATTTTGGGATTGCCGTTTGCCGCTATATGCGCGTAGGCTGATGAGAGCTCCTCTTTCAGTCCCTCTATATTCTTATTGTTAATGAAGGGATGGAATTTTTTAGCGAAATCAGCTTCTTTCCCTTCAAGGAAGACCAGTTTATCATTATTGCCTGCCATATTGAGGATATAATTCTCACGCAGCTGTGAGAGTGAAAAGCCAAGGAAGCCCTTCTGTGCTTCCCTTCCCCTGGTAGCAATCTCTTCGGACCATTCGGCCAGGGCAGGTATATCCCTCTTGTAGGCAAGCCTCATCAGTTCAATAAAAGAAGACAGGTTTTCTTTCCTTGATTCATTCTCCCCTATAAATTCAGTGGCCCTGAGGTAGTTGCCCTGCGAGAGGTGCGCTATCATGTCTGCCTTTTGTTCATCAATCCCATATTCTTCCATGAGGTGTCCGCGCAGTGCATCCCTTTTTATCGAAGGTATACGCACAAACTGGCACCTTGACAATATGGTGGGCAGTATCAGGTCGGGTTCTTCGGATACAAGGAGGAAGAGTGTTTTGTCCGGTGGCTCTTCAATAAGCTTGAGCAGCTTGTTTGCCGTTGCAGTATGCATCCTTTCAGGCATCCATATTATCATCACTTTGTAATCAGACTCATATGTTTTAAGGCTCAGTTTCCTAATTATCTCATTTGCCTCCGTGGAAAATATCAGTCCCTGCTGGTTCTTTACACCTATATGCCTGAGCCACTGGTTGAGGTTGAAATAAGCTGATTTGTTAAGCAGTTCTCTCCATTCCGAAATAAAATTATCACATACTGTTTCCCCTGATCCCTTGTTTATCACGGGGAATACAAAGTGAAGGTCGGGGTGGACCAGCTTGCCATACTTGTTGCATGAGGGGCAGCTGCCACAGGAATCGTTGCCATCTTTGTTCCCGCATGATATATATTGAGCAAAGGCAATGGCAAGAGCCAGCTTGCCGCACCCTTCCGGTCCGGCGAAAATCTGGGCATGGCTCACTCTTTCTTCTTTAACCGAGCGGGTCAGTTTATTGATTACTTCTTCCTGTCCTATTACCTCCTTAAACTTCATTTGTCTGTCTTTGCGTCGGAACAAAAATAGAAAATTAGATTTATATTTAATGAAAATATTGTAGGTTTGTATATCGTTGTAATAATATGGCTTTTAATGTTTTAAAACGCATATATTATTAGCTGACAGGTCTTTATTACAGGCAGGCCTTTCAGGGACAGAGTATGTAAAAATTAAAAATACGAAGGATGAAGAAAATTGACACTTATAATTTCAGGGCTAAGAAGGTTATTGTAAGGGTGGACTTCAATGTACCGCTCAACAGTGAATTAAAGGTAACTGATAATACAAGGATAAAGGGAGCCCTGCCAACCATCAGGAAGATAGTGGAAGACGGAGGTTCGGCTGTTCTTATGTCGCACCTTGGCCGTCCGAAGAGTGGGCCTGAGGATAAGTTCTCACTGAGGCATGTCATCCCTGAACTGGAAAAGCTTACGGGACAGAAAGTGAAGTTTGCCCCTGACTGCATTGGGGAGGAAACACTTAAGATGAAGGAAAGCCTGAAGCCGGGTGATATCCTTTTACTGGAGAACCTGAGGTTTTATGAGGAAGAGACAAAGGGTGACGAATCTTTTGCGTCAGAGCTGGCCGATGGATGCGACGTATATGTGAATGATGCTTTCGGAACGGCCCACAGGGCACATGCCTCAACAACCATTATTGCGAGGTTCTTCCCCGTGGAGAAACTCTTTGGTTTTCTTATTGACAGCGAGCTGGAAAGTATGGACAAAATTATGCACAGCCCTGAGCGGCCATTTACTGCCATTATGGGGGGAGCAAAGGTATCGGATAAGATACTCATAATTGAAAACCTGCTTGCCAGGGTCGATAACCTGCTGATAGGCGGAGGGATGGCCTATACCTTTATCAGGGCACAAGGGGGAAAGACAGGTAATTCACTATGCGAGGAAGATAAGCTTGACCTGGCCCTTGACATCATTGAAAAAGCAAAAGAGAATAAGGTGAAGCTACTTTTACCGTCCGACAGTGTCAACGGGAATAAGTTTGAGGAGACAGCTGACACAATGATAACTTCATCTGATGCCATCGAAGATGGATGGATGGGTATGGATATAGGTGATGAGGCGATAAAGGAATTTGCCGGCGTGATAAAGGAGTCAAAAACCATATTGTGGAATGGACCCATGGGGGTTTTTGAAATGGAAAAATTCTCCAGGGGAACAAGCGAGATAGCAAAGGCAATAGCCGCGGCCACGCAAAAAGGTGCTTTCAGTCTTATCGGCGGGGGCGATTCTGTGGCAGCTATCAATAAGAACAAGCTGGCCGATAAGGTCAGTTATGTCTCAACCGGGGGAGGTGCAATGCTCGAATATATGGAAGGGAAGGTGCTTCCAGGCATTGCTGCCATACGTGGTGATTAGAAACGGATGACATGGGGCGGATACTACGCATATTATACCTGCCGGGCCTGTTGATTCTAACGGCTGTGCTGCTGTCATGCAACAGGGAGCCGGAAAACATATACAGCGGTGAGTTCATAATTGATAATACCCTTTATGTATATGGACAGTATTATTATGCCATAGGCTTTTCATTTGAGGAGGGAGAAGAGAGGAGAACGATAGATACACCCGGGCCTGATATCACGGTGCATGCCTACAGCGATGCACAGGGTGCTGTTTCAGGGGCTTACCTGGACACCCCGAACCTGGTGGCCTCCTTTGCCCTGGCCGGGGATTTCCCTTCAGCTACGGAGGCAAAAACCTTCTATGATGACCTGCTGACGGCCGGCAGCTATTCATGGACCCTTTCGGCTGATGATATCGGTGAAAACCAGGTGTATGTTTTCAGGACGCGTAAGGACAATTACGTTAAGTTCCGGATAAAGGAACTGCTGCTGGACGATACCGATGAGGGGCCTTATGCAGAAGTTACCATTGAATGGCAAATACAGCCTGACGGCTCAGGTACTTTTTCGCGGTGATGGAACAACTCGCAAGGGAGGTTTTCAATATATCAGGAACAAAGAATTTTAATGCTGCGGCACTGAAGATATTCAGGTACCAGGCTGTACATAACCCTGTGTATTCGAAGTGGATAAATGAGCTGGGAATTGATCCGCAGGGAGTGGAAGGGCTAGATGATATACCCTTTTTGCCGGTAACGGCTTTTAGCGGTCACAGTGTACTGGCAGGGGGCCATGAGGCAGAAAAAGTATTTATTAGCAGCGGTACGGCGGGGATGACAAGAAGTTTGCATTACGTGGCCGATACGGGTGTATATGAGAAAAGCTTTTCTGATTGCTTCAGGCTTTTTTACGGCGATCCTTCAGCTTATGTCATCCTGGCACTTCTGCCTTCATACCTTGAACGGGAAGGTTCATCGCTTGTCTATATGGTAAGTAAGCTCATTGAAATGAGTGCTTCACCCCTGGGCGGGTTTTTCCTTGATGATTACCGGGCACTGGAGAAGAGTATTGGCGAAGCATCCCGCACGGGCAGGAGAATACTACTGCTGGGGGTGAGTTTTGCCCTGCTTGATTTTTCAGAAAAATGTAGTATCAGCCTGGAGGATCATATCGTGATGGAGACCGGGGGCATGAAAGGAAGGAGAAGGGAAATGACAAGGGAAGAGCTTCATTCAGTGCTTGGTGAACGTTTCAGGACGGACAGCATCCATTCTGAATACGGGATGACAGAATTACTGAGCCAGGCTTATTCAAAAAAAGGAGGAGTATTTTACACCCCTCCCTGGATGAAAGTATTAATACGCGACCCCCATGATCCTTTTTCTTACCTGCCGCGGGGCAGGTCGGGGGGCATCAATATCATTGACCTGGCAAATATTTATTCATGCTCCTTCATTGAGACTTCCGATCTTGGCAGATCACATCCCGGCGGCAGTTTCGAGATACTGGGCCGTTTTGACAATTCAGATATCAGGGGATGCAACCTGCTGGTATAGCAGGCTGCATGGGTCAGGCAGCCCTTAATCATTGAGGCCCCGCACCCTGCTCCCTGCATTTAAATTCCCAGTTTTTCTCTTATCCCGGCCGGCACGGCATCCTTGTGCACCATGATGAATATCACCTTGGCTTTTACATAGCTCTCAGACATATTGAGGTAACCGCCAAATTTATTGCGATCGGTGCCCCATGAATTTTTTGTTATGTAATATTTAGTGCCGTTCTGGTCTTTCACTATACCTGTTACATGCATCAGGTGATCATCGGTTGTTGTGAAACTTTCGTATCCTTCCTGCCGGATCTCCTGGGTAACATCTATTTCTGGCAATGGCATGTCAAAACTGTATCCCTGGTCTGACCTGCCCCTTGTCATGTCTTCGAAGCGGGCCCTGTCAGTCTCTGAAAGGTCTTCCATTTTGTTAACATCGGGATTGATGGCCACACCGTTGGCATGTGAGAATCCTCTTTCACTTACATCGCCGTCCCAGTTAACGGTATAGCCATTCTCAAGGGCATAGTCCATTATTTCAACCAGTTCATCTATGGGCACATTGTACATGCGGTCATGTGTCCAGTTGTCGGGCACCTCGATCAGTCCCTTCGTGTAAAATGGGAAATGGCTGAAAGAAGTTATCTCAACATAATCGTCAGGATTGATATCGAGGCTCTCTGCAAAACTCTTCGGGTTGTACCTTGTACCATTGTAGGTAAATGATGCAGGCACCTCACCCAGGTAGGTGTCGAGCACTGAATTGACTATCTGGTAATACTGCTCACTCCTGTTCCTTCTCTGTACGGGGATCTCTGCAATGGCATTGATAAAAGCCTGCAGTTCGCTGTGATTATGTGTTTCAGAATCGTAATTGATCCCTGTATACACTTCTTCGGGCACCATGCCGTAATTTGCGAAAACACGCACCCAGTCGTGCGATAAACTGCCCGGTCCCAGGTTACCTTTACCCCTTCGGAGGTAATTGTCCTCCAGCCTGTCAATGTAGTTATACCTTACCACGAACATTTCTGAAAGGTCGTATTCACCCTTGCCCATTCGCATCAGTTCGGATTCAAAGAATGAGGTGGTGGCAAAGCACCAGCAGGTACCTGTGCGTGACTGGTTTTTTACAGATGTTGCATCGAGGCTTACAACAGTGGTAAACCGGAAGCCTTCAGGTTCAACATCTTTTGCTGCCCTGTTCCTTTGTGCACTGGCATTAAGGAAGAGAAAGGCAATAAGAACAATACTGAGTATTTTTGCTTTCATAACACTAATGGGTTTAATATTTGCACACTAAATTAAGACTTTATTATTAGGGAAAAAGAAAAAATGCTAAGTAACATCATGCAGACTCTCCAGGTCTAAAATTTTCTTCAGCCACCTGAGGATTTGTTCCTGTTTTTCTTTTTCGCAGAGATCAAGACTCTGGACACACAGGTATTTGATGCCGGGATTATTCTCACAGTAACTTATTTTTTTGTCTATGTAATCACGGGCCCGTCTGTATGGTTGCAGGTATGCCAGGGAGGGATGTGCAAGCTGCCTGTTGCCGGCACGCAGCTGGAGATGGTTCGACAGTGCAATGAATGTAAACTGTTTATAGTTTCGGAAACGGTATGAGATATTTTTCCGGAGAAGCTCCTTGTTCCTGTTAAAGAAATCTGACACCGTTTGCTTTTCAACGGTGTGAGGGGTGTGGCTGTTGGTAAAATACCTCAGCCTGTAACCGGCCAGGAAGGCTGAATTCCACTGGCCCATATGGAAGGAAGCCCGGGGCTGCCAGTCTTTATTTCCCTGCAAATGCCTTTTGAAAGCTGTTCTGAGCCTGGTCCATATTATCCTGGGCAGGGGGAAGGGCACCCACTTTCCCCTCAGTACGGGCCTGTTGTTAATGAACCAGTCTTCCTCCTTTACAGGTCTTATCAAGAATGTATCATCATTGAAGTAGACGAAATTTTCGGAAAGGCCTTTTATCCTCCATATCATATTCCCGATGGATATGCTGTTGAATGTTGGAAGGAATTCTTCAAAACCCCGGAAAATCTCTTTGTGGTCGACTATCCTGAGCGAGCCGGCTCTTCCCGGGAAATAAGTCCTGATATCATCGCAGAGGCCTGGATCCTGTCCGTCCGTTATAATAAAAATATTTCTTACAAAAGGGGCAAACTTCATTATTGAAAGGACGCAGTACCTTATTTCGTTGATTGAAGCAAAGCGTGTGGCATGTGCACCGGAAGTGAGGCTTGCATCATCTTTTTCACCGAGGTAGCGCTTCCTCTTTCGTGCCAGTGCAGGGTCATTACCGTCGACCCATGCTATTACCACATCAACCGGGTGGGTGCCATCATGTTCGTGCTCACCTGTCATCCCTGCCATTGTTTAAAATATTATCCAGCAAAGATCTTACATTTTTCTGAATTTTTTCACCCAGCATTTCAAGGTTCTGGACACAAAGAAACTTTATATCCTGCTTTTCCCGGTACTCGCTTATTTTTTTCAATAATTGCTTTTCCGAATAGTAGGGATGCATATAGATGAGGTCGAGCCCGGCGAAGTTCTTATTGCCGGAAAGGATCTCCAGGTGGTAAGCCAGGGATGTCAGCAGCAGCTGGTCTTTGTCGCGAAAGCGGTAGGAGATGGTTTGTTCCAGCAGACCGGGATTTTCTTTGAAGAAATTCTCCATCATTATCCTGCTAAGCGGGTGTGGGTTATGGCAGTGGAAATAGTACCTCAGCCTCATTCCGAGGTAAGAGGCCGATTTCCACTGTCGCATATAGAAAGAGATCCTTGGCTGGTAGTCATGTTTCCCCATTATCCTGCGTCTGATAAAGTACTTGATTGAAGATCCTGCCATCTTCCTTATGGGAGGCAATCTCCAGTATCCCCTGAGGACTGGGCGCTCATTTTTAAACCAGTCATTATAATTTATTTCCCTGACAAGGAACAGGTCATCACTGAAGGCCACGAAGTTGTCAGCCAGGCCCTTAATTCTCCACACCATTGCCAATATTGATGAGCTGTTAAAGGTAGGAAGGTATTTTTCGTAGCCCCTGAAAATCTCTTTATGATCAACAATGCGCAGTGAAGCTGACCTCCCGGGGAAGTATTTTTCCACTTCTTCGTACAGGTCAGGGTCCTGGTTATCCGTGACAATGAAGATGTTCCTTACAAAGGGCGCGAATTTGAGTATTGACCGTACGCAGTAGCTTATTTCATCGGATGAGGCAAACCGGGTTGCTATTGCCCCGGAGTGATTTCTGCTGATTCCTTCCCGGCTGATATATTCCTTTCTTTTTTCATTCAGCACGGGGTCGTTGCCATCCACCCACAGGATGACTGCATCAAGGGGTGGCTTGCCTCTTGCCTGCTCCTCCCGGGCTGGCCCGCTCTCCTGCACCTGCCTGCCCGTGCTTCCGACGTGGCTACCTGTGGACTG